>DASVTZ010000239.1 GCA_036387335.1 Longimicrobium sp. | reverse complement strand
CTGCTGGGTAATGATCGCAAATCCGGCAGCCTGCTCGGAAGGCATCAGCTTGCACACGGTCTGCCACGACGCCATTTACGTTGACCGCTCCTACAACGCAGCGCATTACCTACAGTCAGTGGACAGAATCCACCGCCTCGGTCTCGGAGAGGGAGTGGAGACGAACATCTTCATACTCCAATCGGTCGCTCCCGAGCAGGTCGGATCAATTGACCACTCAGTGAGCCGTCGGCTCGCGTTGAAGATGCGACAGATGGAGTCAGTTCTCGACGATGCCGACATCCGGGAGATGGCGCTCGATGAAGAGAATGCCAACGCGCCTGTTGACCGTGACATCACGATCGCTGACCTAGAAGATATTCTCGAGCAGCTCCTGAGCGGTGCAATCCCGAATCACGAGCAAGCGGGGTAGGCGCCGTGTCTCCGTCTCCCACGGGTCAAGTTCTTGGGGGCGTTGTAGATCCAATCCGCATGAGCGTCATCAATGCGGTAATTGAAATCGCGACGTACAGAGCCGCGTATCCAGCCAGCCCAGTTGCGGAGGCACAACGTGTCTTGTCACAAGGTTTGGCGGCATCAACAGGCCACGCGTATGGAGAGGCGGCCGCGCTGATCACCAAGCTTCCCGCGCTCCAAGTACCTGCCGGAGCTGACCGCCAAACCACCATTCGCGCCCTGCTCCGAGACCTCACCACCACCTTCCGACCTGCATGGGCAAGTCTCATCCCAAAAGGTCGCCGCTTCGTCGCCGCTTACCTACCGGGGAACGCTTTTCAGTGTCTCCAGGCGGCAGGTCTGTACGCTGAGGTGCCTGACGAAGGCGCGCTTGAATGGTGGGACGCACTCTCAAGTCAGTTTCGGTCAGTAACGGATCTTGATCGTACCCGCGTAGGTCGCGAAGGCGAGCGCCTCACTATGGCCTATGAAGAGGCGCGCCTAGCGGCCGCCGGGCGACCCGATCTCAAACCAACGTGGGTCGCGCTGGAAGACAACTCACTGGGCTACGACGTTCTCTCGTACACGCTGGACGTCGCTGGTACAGAAACCCCTCTGCACATTGAAGTAAAGTCCACCTCGACTGGCTCGCGGCGGATGTTCGTCACGCGCAATGAGTGGAAGGTGGCAATGAGCCTGGCGGAGGCGTTCGCACTGCACTTCTGGGATCTTCCGACAACCGCACTCTCCGTGCTTCGTGTACCCGACTTGCAGATAAGCATACCCATTGATCAGGGGCAGGGTCAGTGGGAGAAGGTGCAGGTGGCTTTACCGAGGTAGTTGTCAGCGGTATTACCACCGAACCGATTGCTGAAATTCGGCATCAACTCCGTAATCTTAATGGTCTAGAAACCAAAAGTGCACATCAGCGGCTTGGGAGCGAATAGAAACTTTGGAGCACATGGTGGGGCGAGTGATCGTGTAAGAAGCGGAAGCGGGGTCGTCTGTCATAGGGACGCTGGCGCGTGTTCAAGGGGCTGGCGGAGGCGCTGGGGACGAGCGGGGCGGAGTTGCTGCGGAAGGCAGAGGGTGCCGGATAGCGGCAGGCGTGTGGGGCACCGAGATACACCCACCCTTCGGCACGAAATTAGAATGCGCACTCGCACGACGCGTGGAGGGCACATTTGTCAACCGGACCACCTACGCACGCTAAGTGATGAGGAGAGGAATGCGTTGGTGATCACTGGGTACCCGCCGATTACCCGTATGGCTGCTTAGTTTCACAACTCTAGAGGAGACGCAACAATGTTCATGGTGATGAGTGCGGCAACAATGGTAAACAAGGGCACAGGTCAGATTGCGCAGTTAGGCGAAGGGTACGTGCTCAACTTGGACCACGTTCGGTATGCACATTTCCGGAAGAGTACCGACAAAGACAAAGCCGGAACCGGGGCGAGCTCGCAATTGCTAGTTGACGGGACTTCCTGCATCGACATCTGGACCGATGGGGACCTCGCCGACAAACCCACTCTGACCTTCTTCTTTCCAGAAGAGGTTCACGGGGATTACCAAAAACTTAGCAGGCTACTAACTGAGGAGTCTTGATTCTGGATATCGGCTGAGGGGAGGCAAACGGGAGCAAAGCACAGATCCGAGCACCAACGCTGATCGGACACGAGCGCGTTGAAGCTGCACCCGACGTACATCAGCCAGCTGGAGCGCGGGCTGAAGTCGACGACGCTGCGCATGTTCCGCGGCCTGGCGTAGGCGCGCGGGACGAGCGGGGCGGAGCTGCTGCGGAAGGCGGAGAGCGCGGGATAGCGGCGCGGCGTCGGCTGTGCTGCGTCAGAAGGCGCCATCACTCCCTGTACCATGTGAACGCATGACCGAGCCGATATTGACCATTAGGCTTGCGGCGCGACCCGTTCTCGCGCAGCGCTGTACTCGCACCCGCTTCTCTTCTGCTGACCTGCTGAACGGCTGTCGAGGAGAATAATGGGCGTCGCGGATCCTGGTTATCAACACGGCTCTTGCGCGCCGCAACTGCGGAGAGTAGAGTGGCATCCTGCATGACTCAGGCGTGTCATAATTTGGCATCTCGATCACGCCTCCTCCCCTGACGTGCTCATCCGAGCACTCACAATCCAAATCGGCGCTCACTGAAGGCTCCGTGCGGCCTTTTCCTCCCCACGCCATTATGAGAGACGTCAATGAATGTACCCAGAATGCGCGCATTCGCGGCAGCAGGCTTCCTGCTCGCTGTGCAGGCATGCTCTGATGTTCCGCCCAGAATAACGGCGAGTATGGAAGGCAGAGGACACGTGGTACTATATCGGGGGCAATGAGGATTTAAGAAGGAATCCACACTGGTCCGCACGAATCGGAGACACCGCGAACTCGGTCAAAATCCTCTACGCACTCTCGTACTATCGTGACCTTGGTGATCCAGCTTGCTGGGGCTGCACCGCCCACGCGGGTGATTCGGAGTGGATCAACCTGCACGTATTCTACTATGGGGGTTACTGGTACGTCCGCAAGGCGAGACTCTCTGCCCATTGGAATGCTCCGACCGAATCGACCGAAACGGTATCGGCAGACAACCTGCAGTTCCCCGGGCAGCCCGGACGCATCGGTGTTTGGGTTGCCGAGTACAAGCACGCCAACTACAAGAGCGAGCACACGTGCAACTGGAGCGGTGGCTGGCTGGGGATCTCGGACAACTGCTCTGCGAACAGGTTCAGGCCGGGTGACCCGTTCTATGAGGTTTCCGCGCCCGCATACAAAAACCTTGGCAACTCGTGGCACCAGTATCGAAACTGTGTTCCCACGTACGATGTTCCGATAATTCGCATCGAGTGCTACTGGACCGCTGGAGCGCGTTTCACGGGCTGGCAGGACAGTAGCGTGAGTGGAAGCGGCGGTCCGTACTTCGATGCACTAA
This sequence comes from Longimicrobium sp., assembly GCA_036387335.1. Classification (NCBI taxonomy): domain Bacteria; kingdom Pseudomonadati; phylum Gemmatimonadota; class Longimicrobiia; order Longimicrobiales; family Longimicrobiaceae; genus Longimicrobium; species Longimicrobium sp. The sequence goes on along the minus strand of DASVTZ010000239.1, from coordinate 8,963 downwards.
CGGCATACTCTTACTGACCGAGCTACGCAGTCCCACCGTAGGCGGGAGGGTCCGCGGGGCGAACAGTCCCGAAGGGGCGCCCCGCAACCCCGTCTCACTCCCACACGGGTCCTGAGCCGTACCATCGCACGCCATCCCGGCGTGCCGGCTGCGAGGAGATCCGCGACTCGGCAATCCTCAGCTTCACCCTCAAGGATTTCCCTATGCTTTTCCGAAGGTTTCTTCTCCCGGCTCTTGTGTTGATCACGCCAACGCCTGCAATCGCCCAATGGCGTGAGCCCACAGTGATTCCGGTATATGCGCGTCCTTCCCTGTCTAGTTGGGAGACTTCCGCGATCGTCGCGAAACCCCGTCTGGCGCTAGCGGAAACTGAGCGTATCCCGAGTGTGGTGAAATACGCTGCGGCGGGTGCGTTGATCGGGGCGGCCGTAGGGTATGGCGCATACCTCATCCAGGAGAACACGATTTCGCACACGGACCACGAAATGGACCCGCTGGTTCGCGCCGGCTCCGTTTCGATCGGCACACTCGTGGGAGCCGTGGTTGGAACGTTGGTGCATGACTACCGCGCCCGACGGATCCGCACCGCGAGCCGGAGATAGCGGGTGAAGAAGAACCGGGCTACCGTTCGCGAAGATGGCCGACCAGGAGGCCGGCCCAGCCGCCCAATCCCAGGCCGACGAAAGGATATCCCAACGAGGCGTACCGACAGTACATGTTGTCGCCGACGTCACGCGACTTCGGCATGATCGCATACTTGATCACGCCCCCGGCGATTTCCCTTCCGATCGCGTACGGTATCAGCCAGCGCTTGGATGCTCGGGGGGTGGTGTCGGCAGGCAGCTCGTAAGCTGAACCCGCCAATGACGAATCAAGAGTCGCGAGGGGTGTCCGGAAATCTCCGCCGCTTTCGAGCGCGGGACGTAAACTGACCTCGATCGATGCCGAAACGAGCGCGCCGGCAGCCAGGCGCTACCCATGCGCTTCCGCGATTGCCAGGGTCTGCATCATCATGAACACGATGATGGATGATGCGAATGCCCGAACTCTCACTTCCCCTCCTCTCCCACTCCGGAAAGCACCGATTCTGGCTAACCGTCTCCGCGCTCTGCTCCAAGCCGAAGGAACGCCTCGTCATAACGGGTGGCCACCGCGCCCAGGTGCTCCGCGATCTCGCTCCAGCGCAGCTCAAGCTGGCTGCGCACCTCCCGCACCTCCTCCGAATCCTTGCCGCGGCGGGCGAGGCGGAGAGCGGACCACACGTTGCGGCTGCTCGTGACCAGCTGGCGTGCGACCTGGGGGAGCGGGCCGCGCGTGGCCGCGAGCACCTGCTCCATGGCGCGGTATGCGGCGCGGGCGGTGGCGGGGTCGTCCAGGTGGCCGGCGGCGAGCATGTGGTCCAGCAGGAAGGCCCGGTACCAGTAGTGGCTCAGGCGGTCGGTGGCCGTCTTGACCGTGAGGAAGTACAGCAGCTTGCGCGAAAGGCGCTTCAGCAGGCCGAGGGTGAGGCGCAGCGGGAGCGTCGCGCACCCGCTGCGGCCGGCGGCGTCTTCCGCGTCGAGCGCCGCGCGCACCTCCGGCGGGAGCGAGCGGCCGCGGGAGCGCGCCACCGCGCCGGGAATGCGCCTGCGAAAGTACCCCTCGAAGGCGTCGTCCACGAACGGCAGCGGGATCAGTACGGAGAGGCCGGCCAGCGTGGCGTCGGCATACCGGGACCACTCGAAGGCGGTCGTCCGCTCGTCAGGCATGGCAGTCTCGAGTACCGGGTGAACAAGGGCAGATCCAATTCCTGAGGCCATACCGCCATCGCATGACGCAGGCCGGTCTGCGTGAGCCCCCACCAGCGAGTCAGCTCGATGCGTAGATCTCCTGCAGCACCGCGATCCGGTCGGTGATCAGCCTGACCGCCTCGTCGCGAGGGAATTCCGATCGGGCGAAGCCGTAGGTGTCGAGGTGGCACTTCGGGCAGTGGGTCGCGTCCTCATCGGCGACGCCTCCACAGGGGCAGGCGAATGCCGGCTTCTCCCCGCCGAGAAGGCCGCGGCGCGTCGTGGGCGTCCAGCGCGGCGGAAAGGTGCGCAGGATCACCTCCCGCAGCTGAACCGCCTCGTCCAGGTCGCGCTCCTGGTACATTCCCGGATGTCCCTTGAGGAGCCGGAGGGCTTCCTTGCGCGCGACGGCCTCCGGGTACTCCAGCGCGGCGGAGATGCGGCGGTAGTCCACCAGGTGCAGCCGGACGATGATCTGCACGATCGCCTCGCGCAGGACGGCCGATCTCGGGGACGAGGTATGGCGGAGCATCAGGTAGAGGCGGTCCCTGGCCACCTCGGGATCGATCGCGTTGAAGAAGCGGACGGCGCGCTCCATCGTCTGCGGGCTGTCCGACAGCGCGTCCAGGCCCAGGAATGCGCCGAGCGCGAAGTCCGCCATCTCGGCCACCGCGTGCTCGGTCCCGAACTCCCATACCTCATCTGAGTTCACCAGAGTGTTGTTCCTGATGTCCGAGAGGAGCCGGTTGCGGCGAATCAGCACCTCCATCTGGTCGAATGGGAGCGGTGCACCCGGCTGGGCAGCGGCGGTCACGGCAGCCTCGGTCCGGCGCGCCCGGACGGCGGTCCCGATCGCGTTCAGCATGAACATCGACTTCCCCTGCCCCGAGATCTCGTCGAAGTCGATCGTGAGGCCGAGCACCGCGTTCGCGCCGGCTGCGCGGGCTCGCCGCCGGAGTTGCTCCACGGCGTCGTCATACAAGCGCGAAAGCTGGCGTCCATACGACTCTGAACGTCCGCCGAAGATGTCGCTGAAGCCGGCGAAGAGGTCGCTGAAGATGTTCGTGCCCGCCACCATGTGGACGGAGATCGGTCCGATGTACGCTTCCACCTCCCAGCCGATGATGGACGAGGTGTTGACGACGAGTACGCTGGAGGTGCTGTTCATGGGCACGGCGACGGGTTAGGGCAGGGGATGCGAAGGGAAACGCGGTATCAGCGAAGCCGCAGCCGCACCAGCAGCGCGCGGTGGTCGGATGCGTCGCCCGGAAGCACGCGGGCGCTCAGGCAGCGAGTGGCGCCGGTGAGGTACAGGTAGTCGATCCGCCGGTCGGGCGTGGCGACGGGGAAGGTGAAGCCATCGCCCTCGCCGCACTCCGGCCATGCATCGCGGAAGCCCGCCGCGCGCAGGTCGCCGTGGATGGCGCTCTGCGGGCGGGCGTTGAAGTCGCCGCCGAGGAGGAGCGGCATCCCACGCGACCGCGCCGTCTGCGCCACCCGCAGTACCGTGGCGATCTCCTGCGCGCGCCAGAGGTCCTCTCCCGATGCGTCCAGGTGCGTGTTGAGGATGGTAAGGGGGCCGCCCGGCGCGTCCACCTCGGCCAGCAGGACGCCGCGTTGCTCGCGGCCATCCACCGTGCGCCCCGGCGGCGCGGTGACGGCGAGGGGGATGAGCGTGTCCGTGCGGATCGGCCAGCGCGAGAGCAGCGCCACGCCGTAATCGCCACCCTGGAAGCCGATCGTCCGCCCGAACGCGACCGAGTAGCCGGCGAGGCGGGCCAGGATGGCGGGCTGATCGGCCGGGCCGGAGCGGCGCGTGTTGCGGTCCACCTCCTGGAGAAGGACGAGGTCGGCGCCCGTGCTCCGCACCAGTTCCGCGACGCGCGGCAGGTTCTCGGCGCCGCCCGCATCCTTGCCCGCGTGGATGTTGTAGACCAGCACCGTCAGCTCGCGCGCGGTCGGAGCGGCCGGAGGCGTGCTGGCGCAGCCCGCGGGCAGGGCGGCCAGCGCGAATAGCGGGAGGCGGAGGATGTTGGTCACGGGTCGGCAAAGGTCGGGTGGGCGCCGCGGGACCGACCGGGAGCGGCGCATCGGCACCACAATGCCGCCCGCGCCGCACGCACGCCAGCCCGGCCGCGGGCGCCCGATCACTGCGCGCGAAGGCCCGCTCCCGGCGAGCACGTTTGCGATACGCCGATGCGCGCGCATACCTTGGGAGAGCCGTCCTCCGCAACGCGGCGCTTGCCGCATCCCCGCACACCGGCCTGGCCCATGAACCGTACCTCCCGAAGCGTGCTCTGCGCACTCCTCGTCGCGCTCTCGCTGACAGCGTGCGCGGCGCCCCCGGCGTCAACCGGTCCGGTGCCGCAGAGCTGGAGCGCCGACGAGGCGCAGATCCGCGCCGCCATGCAGGCATCCTCCGACGCCTGGAACCGCGGCGACCTCAAGGGGCACCTCGCGATCTACGTGGACACGGTCACCTTCATGACGCCCAACGGCCCCCGCCCCGGCGTCGCGGCGATCGAGCAGTCGTTCACCCGGACGTTCTTCCAGGGCGGCAGGCCCAAGCAGAACCTGCGCTTCGAGCAGATGGTGGTGCGGCCGCTAGGCCCCGGCTCCGCGCTGGGCACGGGCCGCTTCATCCTCTCCGGCGGCGGCCAGGCGGACAATACCGGCTGGTTCACCCTCGTCTGGATCCGCACCGCCGCCGGCTGGCGCGCCGTCCACGACCACTCCGGCTGATCGCCGGGCGCGGATTGCCGTTTGGAGTGTATCAGCCTACACGAGTCGAACCACGAACCAGCCGGCGGACGATGACTGACCACGACGCGAAGATCGACTACCTGGAGCAGCACATTCCGGAGCTCGCGGAGGCGGCCGGCACGCAGGCGTACTGGGCATCGCTCGCCGCGGGCAACGACGTGCTGGTCATCGAGGAGGGAGCGATCTACCGCGTCTCTCCGGACGGCTCCCGGACCTTCATCCAGGCGACCGATCCTCCGGTCACCCTCGACACCGGGGTCGAGCGCGTGCTTTCGTGAGCGCGGACACGCCCCGGCTGCGGATGTTCGCCGGGCCGAACGGATCGGGAAAAAGCACCATCAAGTCGGTCATCCGGCCGGAGTTGATCGGCACGTACATCAATCCCGACGAGCTGGAGCAGCAGATTCGCGAGCGGGGTGCCGTCGACCTGGGAGCCCTCGGGGTCCATGCGGCCCAGGAGGAGATCGACGCGTTTTTCGAATCCTCGACCCTCCTCCAGCGCGGCGGACTCACGGCGGCGGCACGCACGATCCACTTACGAGGCGACTCGCTCGAGTTCGGCGACGTAGCGGCGAACTCCTACTTCGCGTCCGTCATCGCCGATTTCCTTCGCCGCAAGCTCGTCGCCTCCGGGGCCTCGGTGACGTTCGAGACAGTGATGTCGTCGCCCGACAAGGTCGACTTTCTTCGCGCTGCCCGGGCGCAGGGCTTCCGGACTTACCTCTACTACGTCGCCACCGGAGACCCGCTGGTTAACGTGTCGCGAGTGAAGAATCGGGTGCAGTTGGGGGGACACCCGGTGGCCGAAGAGAAGATCATCAGTCGCTACGCGCGCTCACTCGAACTGCTCATCTCCGCGATCCGTGCTTCCAATCGCGCGTACATCTTCGACAACTCTGCGAGCAGGCCGATCTGGCTCGCCGAGGTTACGGACGGACGGGAACTGGGGATGAAAACAAGCCGGGTTCGCGCATGGTTCAAACGCCACGTCTGGGACCGGATGGGCGCGCAAAACGAGGAGTAGCCGCTCTCGCGCTGCCGGGCATTCGCACCGGTACGGGCCTCCGGACGAATTTCCGGAGGGGGGTTGATGGATGGCGACGAGGGTTTTACATTCATGGCCTGTCGAGCGCCAGGGTCGATTAGCTCAGTTGGTTAGAGCGCTCGCCTCACATGCGAGAGGTCCGGGGTTCGAGTCCCTGATCGACCATATACGCCTGCTTAGCTCAGTTGGTTAGAGCATCTGACTGTTAATCAGAGGGTCCCAGGTTCGAGTCCTGGAGCAGGCGCCTTCTAGTAGAGCCCCCTGGTGTAATTGGCAACACGCCTGACTCTGACTCAGGAAAGTCCAGGTTCGATCCCTGGGGGGGCTACCTTCTCCCAAACACGAAGCGCCCGAGCTGAAAAGCTCGGGCGCTTCGTGCATTCCGCCCCCTCTCTCGATAACGGCGAGGGCGCAGCCCTCTCCTGTTATCGGGAGAGGGGGCAGCGAGGAACGAGCGGGGGTGAGGGCTCGCACACCCCGCACTCCAGCATCGTCCCGATGAACGCCGCGCGCCCCTCTTCGGTCGTGACCCAGGGGCGCACCTGCCAGGGCGGGTCGTGGCGCACGTGCCGCGTGTGGCCGCACTCCAGCTCCGCCGCCCAGTGGCCCTCGTCGTCCTGCCGGAAGCCGGTGACGCGGCGCGGGACGCCGGGGCCAAAGCGCGGGTCCCGCCTCACGCCCGGCGCGAGAGGTGGACCGAGAGCGCGGTGTAGAGCGCAGGGTAGACCAACGACAGCCACACCAGCCACCCCGGCGGGCTCGGGTACGTCGTAAGCATCCAGATCGTCATCCCCAGCCACACCACGGCGCCCAGCAGCAGCGGCATCTTGAACGGGCGCGGCGCCAGGTTGGGGTAGATGAAGCGCACCGGCAGCACCGTGAGCAGCGCGAGCACCAGGAGCATGACGGCGTTGGGCCACGGGCCATGGAAGTGGTTCACGATCCCCGCGTAGAACGCCACCACGTTCCAGTACGACGGAAAGCCCAGAAAGAAGCCGGCGTTCTCGTCCTTAGCGCCCGTGTTGGCGAAGCCGAAGAGCGACGCCATCAGCGCCGGCACGATCCACAGCAGGCGCGGCTCCGGCACCCACCCCATCCGCCACACCAGGAGGAGCGGGAGGAAGGTGAAGGTGAGGTAGTCGACGATGTCGTCGATGGTGCGCCCGTCGATCGCCGGCGCCCAGCGCTTGACCTGCCACGCGCGCGCGAGCGGCCCGTCGGTGGAGTCCACCAGGACGGCGGCGACGTTCAGAAGGAAGAAGCGCACCGGCGACGGATCGTCGCCGATCAGCTCGATGGCCGCGGCGAAGCCGAACGCGACGCCCGACGCCGTGTACGCGTGGACGGCGTAGCCGCGCGCCCGCTGCCCGAAGTCGGGCGCGCTCATTCGCGTCCCGGGCGGTCGTCGCCCGTGCGCGCGGCCTCCACCTCCAGCTCCACCTTGTCCTCCGCCTCCTCCATGTCCCCCTCGCCCACCGGAGTGGGCGCCTGCTCGCGCGACGCATCCGGCTCGTAGCTCAGCTCCACCAGCATGGGGAAGTGATCGGAGCCGATGTGCGGGAGCCGCTGCAGGTCGCAGAGGCGAAAGTGGTTGGAGTGGAAGACGTGGTCCAGCGGGTAGCGGAAGATCGGGTTGTTGGCGTTGAAGCTGTTGAAGAAGCCGCGCCCCACCCGCGGGTCCAGCAGCCCGCTCAACCGTAGAAAGAGCTCGCTCACCGGCGACCAGGCGACGTCGTTCAGGTCACCCGCCACTACCGTGGGCACGTCGCCGGCGGCGCGGATGGCGCGGCCCATCAGCACCAGCTCCGCGTCGCGCGGGGTGGAGTCCTGGTCGCGCAGCGGCTCGGGCGGGCGCGGATGCAAGCCGTGCAGCGTCACGCAGTCGCCGCTCGGCAGCTCCAGCACTGCGTGCACCGAGGGGATGTCGTCCTGCACCATGAACTCGATCTTCGCGTCCACCAGCGGGAGGCGCGAGAAGAGCATCATCCCGTAGTAGTTCTCCTGCGGCTGGTGGACGACGTGCGGATACTCCTCCACCAGCGGCTGCAGCGCGCGCGCCCAACGCTCGTTCGTCTCCACCGCGAGCACCACGTCCGGGTCCGCGTCGCGGATCACCTGCAGGAGCCGCTCGTGCTCCTCGTTCTCCATCAGCACGTTGGAGATGAGGAGCCGAAAGGTGGAGCCGCCTTCCTTGCGCCGCTGGCGCGGCCCCAGCTTGCTGCGCTGCACCTGCACCCGGTGCAGCGGCGTGTACGGAAAGATTTCGCGGAGCTGCACCGCGATCGCCGCGCTCACCGACCCCAGGAACACCCACTCCAGCGGGCGCCCGCGGTGGAAGTAGAGCGCGTAAGCGCCCCCGGAAACCGCGGCGACCGTTGCGATCTGCACGCGTGGGAAGTCCCACAGCCGCACGAACCAGTGCGGGTTGCGGCTGAAGCTGAGCAGCGTTCCCACCGCGGTGAGCGACCCCAGTCCTACCGCGGTCCACCGGAGCACCCCTGGCTGCATTTCTGGCTCGACGTTCTCGTGTGGAGGAGCGGCTCGCGGGTGCCTGGTGCGGCCCCAACGGTGGGATAAAGCAACACGCGGGCCGGAAGACGCGTCAGGGGGGCGGCTGCGGGTCGCGCGCGGTGTCCGTCTTCACCAGCCGGCCGATCTCGATGTGCGAAGTGGAGAGGTCGCCCGCGATGTCGGCCATCCGCTCCGTCATCTCGATCACCGTGCGCACGCCGTCGCCCCACACCTGGCCCACGTAGCAGTCGCCGGCCTTGAACATGACGCGCTGCGCCTCCTCCATCGACTGCAGCGCTTCCCACACGAGCTCGCGGGCGTGCTCCAGGTGGTCCACCGAGGTGCTTTCCCGATCGGGCATGGGTTGGGCGGGCGTGGGTGAAGGTGCTTGCTACTCGGGCGACTGCACGACGTCCGCGAACTCGGGGTGGCGCGCGGCGTAGTCGCGCGCGAAGGAGCAGTACGGCACCACCTTGTGCCCCTTGGCGCGCGCCTGCTCCAGCGCCGCGCGCACCAGGCTCCCGCCGATCCCCTGCCCCTCCATCTCCGGCGGCACGCCGGTGTGCAGGAGGAAGAGCTTCCCCTCGCGCCGGTCGTAGGTGAGCACCGCCACCCCTTCCGGCGTCTCCGCCTGGAACTGCCCCTCCGCCTCGTTGTCCACGACCTCTGGCTGCGTCATGCTTCTCCTTGTGTGGCGAGTGAACTCGCTGCAACAACAGCACAAAGTCCGCCTGCGCGCAATGCCGTTTACCTAAGCACCTCAAGGGTCCGCATCACCGTCCGGGAGCAGTCACTCCGCTTCCGGACGGGATAGCGGCTCTGCTTTCGTTTGACCCCACGATTCACCTGCCGGCTCCGGCGCTCTCCGACGTCCT
>DASVTZ010000238.1 GCA_036387335.1 Longimicrobium sp. | reverse complement strand
CTGGCCGAGAGCGTCGTGCTCTCGCTCGCGGGCGCGGCCGCCGGGGTGATGCTGGCGCGGGCGGGGGTGGCGGGGCTGGTGATGCTCGCCCCGCAGAGCCTTCCGCGCGTGGCGGGGGCTCGGGTGGACGGCGCGGCGCTGGGCTGGGCGCTCGCCCTGTCCGTGGCCACCGCCCTCGCCTTCGGAGCGCTCCCGGCCTTCCACGCCTCGCGCGTGATGCCGTACTCGCTGCTGCGCGGCGGCGGGCGCGGGAGCACGGCGGGGCGCGTCACCCGGCGCTCGCGCAACGTGCTGGTGGTGGCCGAGATCGCGGTGTCGCTGGTGCTGCTGGCATCGGCCGGCCTCCTGGTGCGCAGCTACCGAAGCCTGTCCCGCGTCGACCCCGGCTTCCGCGCCGACCACGTCCTCACCGGCTTCACCCTCCTCCCGGAGACGCGCTTCCCCGACTCACAGGCGCGTGCCGCCTTCTTCACGCGCGCCGTGGAGCGGCTGGAGGCGATCCCCGGCGTGACCTCCGCCGCCGCGATCAGCTCCCTGCCGCTGAGCGGGATGGGCAACAACAACTCCTTCCACGTGCAGGGCACCCCGCCCGTCGCCCCCGCCGACCGCCCGAACGCCAGCACCATCGCCGTGACGCCCGACGCGTTCCGCACGCTGGAGATCCCCCTGCTGTCGGGGCGGCGGTTCGGCGCGGGCGACGACGACGGCTCCAACCCCGTCGCCATCGTCAGCGCCACCCTCGCGCGCCTCATCGCCCCCCGCGGCTCCCCTATCGGCCTCAAGCTGCAGGACGTGGGCGACGGGCCGCTGGAGATCGTGGGCGTGGTGGGCGACGTGCACGTGGAGGGGCTCGCGTCCAAGCCGGGCCTCGCCATCTACATGCCGATGGCCCAGCAGCCGGACATCGCCGGTGCCTTCGCGGTGCGCACTTCCGGCGACCCGATGCGTCTGGAGAAGGCGCTGCGCGGCGCGGTGGCGGCGGTCGATCCCAACCAGCCCGTCATGAACCTGCGCACCCTGCAGAGCTACCTGGACGGGGCGGTGGAGGAGCGCCGCTTCCACATGTACCTGCTGGCCGCCTTCGCCGCGACGGCCGCGCTCCTGGCCGTGGTGGGGCTTTACGCGGTGCTCGGCTACGTGGTGGGGCTGCGCAGCTCCGAGTTCGGGGTGCGCGTGGCGCTCGGCGCGGACCGCGGTGACATCCTGCGGCTGGTGCTGGGCGGCGGCGCACGGCTCACCGCCGCGGGGCTCGCCGCCGGACTGGCGGGCGCCGCCTTCGCCGGAAAGCTGGTGGCGTCGCAGCTCTACGGCGTCAGCGCCACCGATCCCGTCACCCTCGCCGCCACGGCCGCCCTGCTGATGTCCGTCGCCCTTCTCGCATCCTGGCTCCCCGCCCGCCGTGCATCGCGCGTGGACCCCGTCGTCGCCCTCCGCTCGGAGTAGCCCACCCATGGAATCGCTCTACCAGGACCTGCGCTTCGCCGTCCGCACCCTGCTGCGCAGCCGCGGCTTCGCGGTGGTCGCCATCCTCTGCCTGGGGCTGGGGGTGGGGGTGAACACGGCCGTCTTCTCCATGGTCAACGCCCTGCTCCTCCGCCCCTTCCCCTTCCACGATCCGGACCGCGTGGTGTCGCTGTACGCCTCCAACCCGCGGCTGGGCTACGACGAGAGCCACCTGTCGCAGGCGGACCTGGCGGACTGGACGGCGGGGTCGCGGGGCACCATCGAGGAGATCGCCGCCTTCTCCATCCGCAGCGTCGCGGTAGCGGGGACGGGCGAAACGGAGCGGGTGCAGGGCGCCAGCGTGGCGACGAACACCTTCGGGCTGCTGGGGATCAGGCCGGTGCTGGGGCGCTCCTTCCTTCCGCAGGAGGGGGTCCGCGGGGGGCCGCGCGTGGTGCTCCTTTCCGACGCGCTCTGGCGCCGCCGCTTCGCCGCCGATCCCAACGTGGTGGGACGTAAGCTGGTGCTGAACGGCGAGCCCGCGCAGATCGTGGGCGTGATGCCGCCGCGCTTCAAGTTTCCCGAGGTCGCCGAGCTGTGGACGCCGCTCGCCCCGGACCCCGCATCGTCGCGCGGCGAGCGCTACCTTGGGACGATCGCGCGCCTGCGCCCCGGCGCCACCGTACAGCAGGCGGACGCGGAGCTCTCCGCCGTCGCGCGCCGTCTGGCAACCGAGTACCCGGAGACGAACGCGGGATGGGGAGTGCGGGTGCTGTCGTACCGCGACGACATGATCGCCGGCTCGCTGCGGCTGATGATCTCGCTGATGCTGGGCGCGGTGGGGCTCGTGCTCCTGATCGCCTGCGCCAACGTCGCCAACCTGATGCTGGCCCGCTCCGCCGGCCGCCGCCGCGAGATCGCGGTGAGATCGGCGCTGGGGGCCGGGCGGGCGCGCGTCTTCCGCCAGCTCCTTACCGAGAGCGTGGTGCTGGCGCTCGCGGGCGGCGCGCTGGGGACCGCCATCGCCGTGGGGTGGACAGAGTGGACGGTCGCGCGCATCCCCGAGGAGCTTCCGTACTGGATCCGCTTCGAGGTGGATGGACCCGTCCTCCTCTTCACCTTTCTGCTCAGCGCCGTCACGGGCGTGGTGTTCGGCGCCATCCCGGCCCTGCGCGCCACCGCCGGCGACGTGCAGCAGACGCTGCGCGACGGGGGCCGCGGCGCATCCGGCGGACGCAGCCGGCTGCGCAGCGTGCTGGTGGTGGGGCAGCTCTCCCTGGCGATGGTGCTGCTGGTGGGCGCCACGCTCATGATCCGCAGCTTCGTGGCGGCCAGCCGCGCGGACCTGGGCTTCGACACCTCGCGCGTGCTCACGGCGCGCGTCTACCTGGCGGGTGACCGCTACTCGCCGCGCGCCGCCCGCGCCGCCTTCCTCAACGCGGCCGTGGAGCGCATCGACGCCATCCCGGGCGTGCAGGCGTCCGCCGCCACCACCGCCATCCCCGGCGACGACGGGGGCGAGGCGGTGGAGCTGGAGGCCGAGGGAGCCCCGCGCGCCCGCGGCGACGAGCTGATGGGCGAGCTCTTCGGCGGAACGGCCGGCTTCTGGAGCGCGCTGGCCACCCCGCTGGCCGCCGGCCGCCCCTTCACCGCCGCCGAGACGGGCGACACGGCCGCCACCGTCGCCATCGTAAGCCAGGAGCTGGCGAAGCGCCTGTGGCCCAACGGCGACGCGGTCGGCCGCCGCCTGCGACTGTCCGACGAAAAGGGGGATTGGATGACGGTGGTGGGGATCGCGCGCAACCTGCACTACGAGGAGGTCGGCGAGGAGACGCCCCGCTCGCGCCTGCAGCTGTACATGCCGGCGGCGCGCCTCCACAACCGCACCTTCGCGCTGATGGTGCGCACCGAGGGCGACCCCGCCCCGGCCGCCGCCGCCGTGCGCCGCGAGATGCGCGCGCTGGATTCCACGCTCCCCACCTTCGACGTGCGCACCATGGACGAGGTGCGGCGCTACGTCACCTGGCCGCAGCAGCTGTGGGCGTCGCTCTTCGGGTCGTTCGGCACGCTGGCGCTGGTGCTGGCGGCGGTGGGCGTGTACGGCGTGATGGCGTACACCGTGTCGCAGCGTACCCGCGAGATCGGCATCCGCATGGCGCTCGGCGCGCGCGGCGCGGACATCGTGCGGCGCGTGGTGGGGGAGGGCGCGGTGCTGGCGGGGGCTGGCGTGGGGCTGGGTATCCTCGGAGCGCTGGGTGCCGCGCAGCTCATGCGCAGCGCGCTCTACGGCGTGGCCGCCGTGGACCCGTTCGCCTTCCTGATCATCCCCATCCTACTGGCCGCGGTCGCCCTGCTGGCGAGCTGGATCCCCGCCCGCCGCGCCTCCCGCGTCGACCCCATGGAGGCCCTGCGCGCGGAGTGAGGCGCACCGAAGGCTTACAGAAGGGGCTCACGCGGAGACGCGGAGACACGGAGGAGAGACGCTGATCTCTCTCTCTGCGTCTCCGCGCCTCCGCGTGAGCCCCACAGCCAGACAGCAGAGAGGGGTGCTGGAATGATTCCCGGCACCCCTCTCTGCGCGTTCCAACCTGCTCGACCCGTGCTCAGGGTGTCGCCGGAGCGGGTGGAGGTGCGGGGGTGAACGTCGGGGCGGGGGTGAACACCTGCGCCCGGATCTTGAGGCGGCCGCCCTCCTCCGCGAGCACCATCATGTACGTTCCGGTGGAAGGCACGGCATCGGGGGTGCGCTGGTACGCGAACGCACCCGACGCATAGCTGAGCCCCTCGCCGGCGACGAAATCGGTGATGCTGAGGCGCATCTCCGATCCGTCGGGGAGCTCCTTCTCGAGGAACCTGCGCAGCTCGACCTGCCCCCGGATCATCACCGAGTCGCCCAGGAGGACGGTCGGGTTGGCGGAGTACCTCCCCAGCAGGGCGCGCATGTCCTTCTGCCGCCACGCCTCGGCCCACTCGGCGATGAAGCGGTTGTAGTCCCTCAGCGCATCGGCGGTGTACTCGCGGCGGCTGCGGCCCGGGTCCACCCGCGTACCCCCGGGAACGTCCTGCGCGGCCGCCGGGGCTGCCGCGATCCACGTGAGAACCGCCACCACCGCGAAGATGCGCGACAGGGTGGCGGCACCGATGCTTCGAACCGTTGTTGGCATTCTTTGCGGATAGCGGGAATGAGCGAGCCGGCGCCCCAGGCTGGGCGCCGGTGAGTGGAACCGCGCGAAGTACACTGTTGTTCCGCCGATGGTCCCGCGCTCGACGCAATCGAGCACGGGCGAGCGGGAACAACGACTATGGCGGCGCCGGTGTGACGGCCCGCTCGCTACTTCTCAGTGGCGCCGCTCCGGCGGAGGGCCGCGGGGATCTGGAGATAGGGGTACTTCCCCTGGGCGTTGCCCAAAACAGAATGGCCCCCCATCCCCTGCAGCCGATTGCCAGGCCAGGGAAAGGGGGGCCTCACATCGTCCGGGGCTAACGAGTCTGCACCGGGAGGTGAACGGAGATGGTGGGCCGGCCCATCAGCTTGTTGGGGAAGCGAGCCCCTACGAAGCTCGTGTCGACGGGTTCAACCTCCGCGTGCAGCTCGCCGCCGGAGACCCTTTCGAGCGGCAAGTCGAAGTCGAAGTGCGCGATCGCGTTCTGGACGCACGTCTCGCACGTGTCCGGCTCGTTCGGCTGGAACAGGAAACGGCTGGCGAGCCGCTGCCCATCCTTGAAGAGGTGCACCTTGAAGCTCCCCGGGATCTTCAGGCGGTTGACGCCATCGACCGTCACCGTCGCGCGCTGGGGGTCGACCGAGACGCCGCGATCCATGGGCGCGGAGCGGCTGGCCTTGGGCGCGGAGCCCAGCGGGACCGGCTGAATCTCGGGCGACACGTAGTCGACGTCCAGCGAGCCCGCCGAGTCGATAACCTTTACGGAGTCGAGGTTGATGGGGAGCGACGTGAACGGCGCCAGGCTCTGCAGCACGGGTATGGTGAAGATGTTGTAGCTGTTCAGGTCAGTCGTCCTGTTGATGGTCGAGAGGAGGCCATTGAGGTCGGTGGCGCCCATCTTCTTCTGCCATTCCCACCACAAACGGTCCCAGTTCGCGTGGAAGAACCAGAACACCGGGTCGAAGGCGGCGACCGATTGATTCGCCATGGTGGGTCCGATCGAACCGTGCCCGCCGTCGTGGGCCGCGATGATGGTGTTGTAGGGGGCATTGGACCAGAACCCGTGGAAGTCCTCCCAGTCCGTCTTGGTCAGCGCTCGCTCTAGGTCGTCGGTCACGCTGTACATCAGCAGATTCTGCTGGATCTCGGAGTAGGCGTAACGCTGCGTGACGTAGCCCTGGTTGAACCCCTGGCCGATGTCCTGCGGGAGGGTGTACGAGTCGAACGGCGCCGACTTCAGGACTTCCGGAAAGGGCTTGGTGATGTCCCAGTACGGCAGGGTGACATCCTCGCAGCCGGGCACGGAGCGCAGGGCGTTCTCGAAGTTCAGCAGGTACGCCCGGTGCCACGGGTTGTAGCCCGGCACGTGATGCAGGCAGTACAGCGGTGCCGGAAGCCAGTGGTAGCCCGCCTGTACGAAGTAGCTGTTCGGATCGGACGGGTCCTTGGCCATGATCCCCGTGAAGGCCTGCTTCAGCAGGTCGAGCTCCGCGGGGCTCAGGGTGTCGATGTCCTCCCGCACCCGTGTCGCCACGTTCTTGGCCGACACGGCGGTGAGCGACCGGACTACCTGATCTGGGGTCGGGGTGCCTTTCGGGGTGCCGGTGGACATCCAGTTCAGAAACGTCTGGACCATGTCGGGCGACCAGGGCTGGTCGGGAGGCATGTTTCCAGCGGCGACCTGTCCGTAGATGGAGCTCGCACTGGCCACCACCTGGTCGTAACTAGTGAGGTCCAAACCCTGACTGGACATGTGGGCGATGTCCTCGGCGTTGAACATCTGGCGGATGTTGCCGTACCAGGTGGGATTCGTGACCGGGGCTGTTGTGGCGTCGGACATGGAGGGACTCCTTTCGTGGGCTACGGCGTTTCGAGCATCAGGCACACGCTCAGGGTGGGATGGCCGATCGATTCAGGCGAGACGAGATCTCCTGGGGTGCTCGGTTCGAGTGGCTCGACCTCTACGCTCAGTTTGCCGTCCGCCACAGCATCGAGCGGCAGGAGGAAGTCGAAGTGGACTATCCGGTTCCCAGCGATGGCGTCAGCGGGGTCTGATCCCGCGGAGGGCCGGAACATGAAGCGCGACGCGATGCGCTGCCCGTCCTTGAGAAGGTGGACCTTGAAGGAGCCCGCGATTCCAGCGACGTCGAGCCCGTCGACGGCGACGTTCACCTGACGGGTGTCGACCGCGACCGCCTCCGAGATCGGAGCTGATTTGCGGGTCTTAGGAGCGAAGCTCATCGTTGCTTCCTGAAGCTGGCCGTCGGTGTGCAGCCGTCATCGCTCTGCGACGGGGACGGCGGCGGCGTTCGGGATCACGGCCGGCGAAGGAAGCCGCGCACGGGCCGAAGCACTTCGCCCCGCCATGAGCAGCGTCCACAGCCGTGCCAGCATCAGGGGCACCATGTTCTCCGGACCGCTCCAGCGCCACCGCGGCGGCGCGGGAGCCTGGAGCCGCTCTCCCGCGATCCACACCATCACGCCGGCCATGGCGGCTAGGTGGCCCCGGGTGAGCAGCATTGGCAGCAGCATGAGGGCGGCGCACGACCCAATGCACCACCCGGCGTGCCGCAGGCCGAAGCGCAGCACCTCCAGCTTCCCCCTTGCCCCGGAGGCGGCCAGCGGCGAATGCGCGTGGCAGCGATTCAGGCACCACTGCTTCGCGGGCGAGGCCTGGAAGACGGCCACCGCCACCAGCGTGAGCCACGGCAGGGCCGGGGCCTCGGCGGCTGACATCCACTGCGCCGCCGCCAGCAGCACCGCGCCGGCGGCGATCCACGGCAGCGCGTACCCCGCCGCGAACAACGCCACCGCCCACCCGCCCCGGCCGGCCGGGCTGCAGTCGCGCACGTGGCGCACCGGAGCCATGGTCAGCGGCAACATCATAGCCGCGAACATCAGCACCGCTTCCACAACGAGCGACGCGGGTGTCCAACCCATCCCGTGCATCGAGCCGTGGCCATCGTGCGCGGGACGCAGGGCGAGCACCAGCCACGCGGCCGCGACCACGATGATCAACGGCACCGAGTCTCGCAGTCGGGAACGGAAGGCAGCCCGCATCGTCCTCTACTGTCCGTGCCGACAGATGCTCGCGCCGCCCACGATCGCCGGCGCGCCAGTCCGTCCCATGGCGATCGGCCGCGCCAGCACGTCGACACACGTCGCGCCCGTACCGCAGGATCTTCTCATTCGAGGGAGTACCGCCTCTCTGGAAAAGGTTGTCCGGACGTATTTCGTAGTACCCAGTGATAAACGGCTTCGCGCGCAACGTTAACAGCGACGTGAACCGGGTCTTCACCCTTCCCGGCACCCGACTCCAACTCGGCTTGGCGAATGGCACCACCACGCGGTCAGCCCCAGCTCCTGCCGAGCCTGTGGTGCGGCCCTACGACTCTGTATATGGCTCTGAATTGCTGGGGTGAACGGCCCCGATCCGCAGTATGTGTCAGGAATGCTACTGGTGTCAATGGAGACGCAAAAAGATCGATTAAGTAGAGACGATTCCGGAGCACTCCAGGGGCGCTCTTCGCTACCGTTCGGCCCCTGTCGCTACACGGCCGCCAGCGGCTAGTGTAGTGACGCATAAGTCCCGCGCCCGTTAGAAGGAGGAGAGAAAGCCTCACACATAGACACAGAGCACACACGGGGAGAGCACAAACAACGGCCTCCGTTGTTGTTTCAGGTGCCCCTCCGTGGCTCTGGCGCTCGTTGAAGGAGGGGCGGCGATCCACGCCTACGTTGAGGCGCACTCCTGGAGTGGAGACTCGCCCTCCGCCTTGCTGCCGGAGTCACGGCGCCGGCCGCCGGCACAGCGCGGGCGTGGCGATCTGGTAGGTGTGCCACAGGCCGTTGCCGGGCTCGCGCAGGCGGCGGAGGAGGTCGCCGTAGCGCGCGCCGTCGCCGAGGCGGGCGGCGTCCGGGGAGCGGCGGTTGCTGGTGAAGTACAGCGTCTTCCCGTCCGGCGAGAGGGTGGGGGAGTTCTCCTGGTCGGCGGAGTTGATGGGCGCGGGAAGCGGTCGCGCGGCTCCCCAGGCGCCGCCCTCACGGCAGCTCACGAAGAGGTCGAGCCCGCCGAGCGTCCCCTCGCGGTTCGATCCGAAGAGGAGCACGGTGCCCTCCGCATCCACGAACCCGCCGCTCTCGCGCCGGTCGGTGTTCAGCTCGCGGACGGGTTCCGGTGCGGCGTACCCCGCGGCCGCGCGCCACAGGTCCGAGCCGTCGGGGCTGCTGCGGGTGAAGTAGAGCGTGCCGTCGCGCGTGAGCGAAGGATACAGCTCGTGCCCCGGCGTGGCGAGGCCCTCCATCAGGCGCGGCGTCCCCCAGCGGCCGCCGGGGTCGCGCGTCACCTCCCACAGGTCGTAGTCGGTTCGCGGCGCTGTACCCTCTCGCGGGCGCTGTGATGCGAAGACGAAGCGCGTCCCGTCCGGCGACAGCACCCCCTCCGCGTCCGAGTAGCGGCCCGAGAACGGGAGCACCTCGGGTGCGTCCCAGCGCCCGCCGCGCATCCGCGTCTCCACCAGCACGTACCCGCCGCTCACCTCCATCGAATAGATCGCGGTGCGCCCGTCCGGCGAAAAGGTGGGGCGGTACGTGGTCGCCTCCGGTATCGTCACCACGCCCGGAGCGAAGAAGCGCGGCGATTCCTGCACCCTGCGGCGCAGCGTGGGGAAGACGTCTCGCGAGTAGTACGGCTCCTCGGCGAACCAGAAGACGTAGTCGACGCAGAGATAGTCGCGCGCGAACTCGATCAGCTCCACGACGGCGGGCGGCTTTCCGGTACGCGGATTGATCACGCCGTAGTTCCCCTCCTGCACCGCGATCCCGGTGGGGGCGGCGCCGTGATGGGCGCGGATGAGCGGGTAGTTGTGGTTCATGTGCCCGCGCTGGTACGGAAAGAGATCCGGCCCGCCCATCGCCACCCCGCTCACCCGCGCCGCCGCGTACACGCTGCGCAGATAACCCCTGTCGTTCCCCGGCAGCCATTCCGCCGGCATGAAGTTGCCGTACTGCATGGCGACCGATACGGGAAACGCACGCTTCAGCGCGCGCATGTTCTCGATCACGGCGTCGCGGTAGCGCTCCGGCGTGTACCCCCGCGGCCACAGCCGGCCGCTGGTGCCGAACCCCACCGACGTCTCCGGCAGGTTGATCCCGGCGATCCTGCCGTCGAGCTGGGCGCCGAGCGCGGCGAACAGCCTGTGCATCCTCGCCTGCACCGCCGGGTCCCACCGCCGCGCGACCCACCCCGCCGGGACCGCCTGCGCCTCGTCGTCCCGGGGCTGGTGGTAGTCGCGGGTGGCGCCGCCGTTGAACTCCGGCTCCGTCATCAGGTAGCGCGGCACGTTCACGATGGACGAGTCGAACGACACGTCCTGCAACTGCACGAACAGCCGCTTCCCGCGCGCGGCGAGGAACGCCTGGTCTTCGCGGATGGCGCTGAAGTCGTAGCGATCCTTTTCCGGCTCCAGCTCCGCCCACGTGTACTTCACCTGCGCCCCCTCGATTCCCGGGTTCGCCAGGAACGCGGAATCGCGGATGCGGCCTCGGGCGCGGTTGAAGAAGATGTAGTGGCGCGGCTCCCCGGCAGGCTGCGGGCTCACGCAGGATGCGGTGGGCGCGTCGGGTGCCTGACCGTGCACACCAGGAATCGCGAGCGCGCCCAGGCCGACGAAGACGCTCGTAACCTGGATGATGTGGCGGATAGCGGGCATAGGTCCCTTTCGATGACGATGCTGGAGAGGCGGAGGCGCACAACGAGCCCGTGCCCCGTTCGATAATACGAAATGTTTCGTACAGGGCGAAGGTGGAGAGACAAGCCTCACACAGAGACACAGAGAGAAAGGCAAGATCACAGAGAAACTGGTCTTCGTTGTTCTTTCAGTACCCCTCTGTGGCTCTGTGTGAGGCGATTTTTTTCTTCTGCGTCTCTGGCGCGCGTCGATAGGCGGGCGCCCCCGGACGCGCGCCCAGCACCTCGCGGGCGTACGGCGCATCCCAGCGGGTGGGGCCGCGCGGGCCGCGCAGGTAGATCCCGAGCGCGGCCGGCAGGTCGGACGGGTGCTCGCGGATGGCGGCGCGAAGGTAGCGGAAGGCGAGGCGCAGGTTGGTGCCGCGGTCGCGCAGCTCGGCGCGGGTCACACCCGGCTGCAGCGAGCGCGCGGTGGAGGGGAGGATGCGCGCCAGGCCCACCCCCTGCTCGCCCGCGGGCGTCGGTTCGCGGAAGCCGCTCTCCGCGCGCACCACGCGGAAGGCGAGCTCGGGATCGATCCCCTCCGCCAGCGCCGCCTGCCGGATGTCCGTTGCGACCGCCAGCGTCACACCGTAGCGGCGAGCGAAGTCGGCCGGCGCGGCGGTGTCGCCCGCGATCCACGCATCGGCGGGATGCGCGCTCGTGGTGCCCACGGATCCCAGCGCCAGCAGGAGCGCGGCGCCCGTGATGCACCCCGCACCAGACGCCCAGCGCGCGACGCCGCCGCGCGGGCGGCGCGGGTCGAGCACGGCCTCGATGCGGCGGCGGAGCTGCGTCGGGCGCGCCATCGCCGCGGCGGCGCGGGTATCGGCGCGGTGGAGCGATGCGGCCACCTGCAGCAGGTGCCGCGCGTAGTCGGCGGCGGGGGTGCGGGCGAGGGCTGCATCGTCGGCGGCGTGCTCGGCCTCAAGCCGCATGCGCGCGGCGGCGTGCCAGGCGAGCGGGTTGAACCAGTGCAGCGCGCAGACGGCAGCGGCCGCCCACTGCGCCGCGCAGTCGCCCCGGCGCGCGTGCGCCATCTCGTGCAAAAGGACGGCGCGGAGCCGCTCCTCCGGCCACTGTGCCGCATCGCCGGGAAGGAGCACGGTGGGCCTCCATGTTCCCCAGGTGACCGGAACGGAGCCCGCCACGCCCATCTTCACGCGCACCTCCCGCCCGATCCCCACCTCCGCGGCCGAGCGGCGGGCGAGCTCGGCCATGCGCGCGTCCAGCAGCCTCGGCGCACGCGCGCCGATCCACCAGAGCCGGCCCACACCCACCCCCAGCCTCGTGAGCACCGCCAGCGCCCCCGCCGCCCACAGCGCCGCCAGCAGCACCGCCGCGGACGGAAGCGCGTCGTCGTGCGGGACGGACCCAGCGGGTAAGCCGGGCGCGAAACCACCGGAGTCCACCCGCGCCGGAAGCACCGCGCTACTCGCCGCGATGGTGGGGATCGGAATCCGCCAGAGCGGTGGCAGCAGGGAAAGCGGCACGAGTAGGAGCACGCCGCAGACGGCCCCGGTCCACAGCCGGTGGCGCGTGGCCGCGGATTCGCCGCGCAACGCCCGGTCCACGCCCGCCGCGACGGCCAGCAGGAGCGCCGCCCGCCACGCCATCCCCGCCAGCACCGCGACGACCGCATCCGCGCCGGGCATCATCCCTTTCCTCCGCGCGCGTTCCTGAGCAGCTCCTCCAGCTCCGCCAGCTCCTCGGCGGACAACTCCGCGGATTCCAGCAGCGCCGCCGCCGCGCGTACCGGCGACCCGCCAAAGAAGGTGCTCACCAGCCGTCCGAGCGCCCCCTGCTGCGCCTCGTCGCGCGGCACGGTGGGGAGGAACACGTAGCGCGGGCCGTCGTACTCGCTGCGCAGGTGGCCCTTTCGGGTGAGCTTGGCGAGCATGGCGCGCACGGCGGAGTATCCCGGCGGATCGGGAAGCTCCGCCTGGATCTCCGCGGCGGTCGCCCGCTTGCGCCGGTACACCACGTCCATGATCTGACGCTCGCGCGCGGTTAGGAGCAGTTCCGAGGGCAGGGTCATGCGGCGCTCCGGCCAGGGGGTGCTACGATTGCAGCATCATGCTACGATCGTAGCACCAGCATTGCGGCGCGTCAAGGATCTTCTCTCTCCTGCACGATGGAGCTCGCGAGCTCCCGGCGGTGCGTGGCCGTTCCGCCGGGCGGCAGGCGCGTGTAGCCGAGGGCTTCGTAGAACCGCGCCGCCTCCTGGGTGTCCGTCCGCAGCGTCAGGGTGCGGAAGTGCGGGCGCGCGGCATCCTCGAGCGCGCGCACCAGCGACGCGCCCGTGCCCTGCCGCCGCGCCTCGGGCGCAACGTACAGGTGCCGCAGTCGTCCCACCGCGGGATCGTCATCGTATGGATCGACCGTCACCCCGCCAATCGCGACGAGCGCGGGTCCCTGGTATGCGCCCAGGAGCACCTCGCCCGGCCCGTCGAACCGCTTCTTGTCCTCCAGCCACTCGCGTCGCAGCCGCTCCAGGAAGAGGAATCCCTCCCCGGCGCTCGCCGCCACCAGCGGGCCAAGTGCATCAGTGGGCAGCGCGTGGAGCCTGTGGATCTCTCTCATTGTCATCCCTGACAAACGAAAAGCATCACACGGAGGGCACAGAGGGAACTGCAAGCCACAGAGAAACCTTTTGTTGTTCTCTCTGTGCCTCTGTGTCTCTGTGTGAGCCATGCAGTTGCAGTTCTCTCTGCGTCTCCGCGCCTCCGCGTGAGATATCCGTACCGAATCGACGCGGGGCGATTGGGGTGAGCAGGAGTCAAACGACGCGCTGGGCCCGGCGATCCCAGCGCCAGGGGACCTCGTTGCCGTGCAGGTGCACCCCGCCCCACCAGCGGTCGATCCCCGCGAGCCGGATGCGGTCGGCCCTTCCATCGAGCACGTCGCGGCCCGCATCGGTGAGCGAGAGCGCACCAAAGGGGGCGAGGCCGTCACCGGAGCGCGGCGCGAGGGCGAGGAGCGGATGCGGACCGGCAGCCATCGTCCGGATGCTGTGCCACAAAGAGGTGTCGCCGATGAAGAAGACGTCGTCCGCATCGTGGACGGCGTGGAAGAGGCGCACCGGGTCCGTCGTCCCGTCGCGCACCCCCTCCAGCACGGCGCGCTCGATCCGCCCCAGCCCGCTCTCCAGGTCGGGAAGCTCTTCCAGGAAGCGGCGCAGCGAGGGGCGCAGGAAGGGGAGCGATGTGAGATCCTCCTCCGCCACGAGCGCCTCCACGGCGGCGGGGTCCTCGGCCACCAGCGCATCCCAGGTTCGGCGGCCCAGCTCGAGCTGGCGCTGGGTGATGCGCTGGCGCGAGCCCAGCAGCGACGCGAGCTGGTGAGGCGAGAGCTCGCCGAGCCCCTTGAACGCCGGCATCCCGGGGTACTCCCCGATGCAGATGAGGCTGAGCACCGTGCCCGCGGGCGGCTGTTGGGCGAACCAGGCCAGGTGCCGCGCCAGGAGGAGCTGGTCGAAGAGGTCGTGCTCGAACCAGAGCACCACCTCGTCGTACTCCGCCCAGCGCTCCAGCTCCCGGTCCCAGCGCGCGAGGGTTTCCAGGATGTCGCGCTCGCTCGCCCACCCCGCCTCCGCGCCGAACGCCGCGCGCGCTGCCCGACGCTGCTCCGCGGGTGTGTCGATGGGGAAGAGCGGGCCATCGTGGAGCGCGTCCGCATACACGGCGTGGTCGCCCGGCACGCCGGAGCCCGCCAGCTTGTCGCGCACGACGTCGCCGTTGTGCACGTGGAGGATGCGGGGCGCTGGAGTCTGTGCGGACATGGTTTCTCGGATGAAGGCTTCCTGACCCGCGAAGAAGATCGTTGCCCGCGCATCCCCGCCGCGCGCATGTTGCGGCTGGCGATTGATCGGCACACCTACCATCCCCAACATGCCCACGGAAAGCGACGCCGTAAAGCGCGAGATGCTCCGCCACTTCCTCGCCGCCCTCGCGTACCGCACGCAGAAGGCCCTTCGCGGCGCGCCCGAGGGTTTCGGGGACTTCTCCGCCGGCGCCGGCACGCGCACGCCGCGCGATCTCGTGCGCCACATGCGCGGGGTGATCGGCTACTCGCGCACGTACTTCATCGGCGGCCTGTACGGGCCGGATGAGGTGGAGAGCCTCGCCGTCGAGGTGGAGAAGTTCCACGCGATGGTGGCCGACGTGGCCGCGCACCTCGCCGCCGGCACGCCGCTGCGCGACATCTCGATGGAGCAGCTTCTCCAGGGCCCCTTCAGCGACGCGATGACGCACGCCGGCCAGATCGCGATTCTGCGCCGCCTGGCCGGCTCCCCCGTGGAATCCGAGAACTTCATCTTCGCCCAGATCTCGCCCGACCACCTCGGTTCCGACCAGCCTCTCCCCGCCGCCCCGGACCGCCGCTGGCTGGGCGCCGCCCTGCACGCCACCTGGCGATTCTCCGCCTGGCTCACCCGCGTCACCCGCAGGTAAACCGGGTCGCCGATAATACAACCCTTGACTTCGTCGCCTATCTCTACCTATGTAGAGATACGATTTTGTCATCCTGAGGGAGCCGCCCCACCAACAACGGCCGCACTCCACCCTCCTGGCGGCGACCGAAGGATCTAGCCGGCGAAGCACGAGGACGGCAGGTAAACACGAGCCCCCCGTCACGCGCAGTAGATCCTTCGCCCCGCGCCAAAGTATGGCGCACGGGAAAGGGCGGAGCAGCGCGTCGCTCAGGATGACAAAAGGCTCGCTCCCGGATGCGGGCTACGGCGATCCGGCGGGCACGGGCAGCCACATGGGGCGGCCCCTACAGGATCTGTGCGGCGGGGCGTAGGTCGGTGTCGCGGCGAGGGCGGGCAGACACGCAGGTCTGCCCCTACGGATGCGTTGCGGATGGCGGGGTGGCGCGGTCACGCGCGGGCCGTCCGGTGCCAAACATAGGCCGCCGCGAACGGGGCGGATGGCAGTCGGTGGTGCGGCGTCGCGTGCGGCGCATCCGGCGAAACGCAGGTCTGCCCCACGGATCGCAGGCGGTGGAGCAGGGTCGGGCACGGGCGCGATTCATCGTCGATGAATCGCGCCCCTACGGGATCTGCGCGGCGAGCGGGGAGTTCTCCCCCTCACCCGCCCTGCGCCCCCGCAGGCGGGGGAGGGGGCCGGGGGGAGGGGGCCACACGCACTCACACACTCACGCACTTCCATGCCATTACGCCTCACCCGCCCCACCGCCACCGTCCTGCTGGCCCTCTCGCGAGGGTTCCGGCACGGCTTCGACATCCTGGACGCCACGGGGCTGGAGAGCGGGACCGTGTACCCGATCCTGCGCCGGCTGGAGGACGCCGGGTGCGTGAGGTCGGAGTGGGAGGACGTGGAGCGCGCGCGCGAAGAAGGGCGCCCGCCGCGGCGCTACTACGAGCTCACGGGGACGGGCGCGGGCACGCTGCGCGAGGCGCTGGCGAAGTATCCGGAGGCGCGCGGCACCGCGGTGCCCGGCGGTCTGCGGCCGAGGCCGGCCTGATGCCCCGGCCTCCGGGGTTCGCGCTGGTGCGCGCCGTCCGCTCGCTGGTGCCGCGCCACCTGCGCGACGCATGGCTGGCGGAGTGGGAGGGCGAGCTGGCGTATGCGTGGCGGCGCGCCGAACGAAGCAGCCAGAACCTTTCCGCGGCACGCGCGCGGCTTCACTGGCGCGCGCTGGGGGCGTCGTCCGACGCGCTCTGGCTGTGGCGCAGACACGGAGCGACCGGCATGATCGGCTTCGACCTGCGGTACGCCGCGCGCTCGCTGCGCCGCCGCCCCGGCTTCGTTGCGGTGGTGGTGCTGACTCTTGCCCTGGGCGCCGGCGCCGCGGCGGCGGTCTTCTCGCTCGTAAACGGCGTGCTGCTGAGGCCGCTCCCCTTCTCGCAGCCCGAGCGGCTGGTCGCCATCCAGGGCCGCGCCACGGGGGGCGACCCGGAGGCGGTCTCGCAGTCGTCGTCGTACGCGGACTACCGCGACATGCGCGCCCAGCTCCGCGGCTTCGAGCAGCTGGCGGCCGTGCGCGGCGAGGACGTCACCCTCACCGCGCCCGGCGCGCGGCCGGCGCGGATCGGCGCGCAGCTCGTGACGGCGAGCGCCTTCCCCGCGCTGGGGATGCGCCCCGTGCTCGGCCGCCCCTTCCTGGCGGGCGACGAGCGCCCTGGCGCGGAACCCGTGGTGATGATCACGCACGCCCTCTGGCAGCGCCGCTACGGCGGATCGCCGTCCGTGCTCGGCAGCCGCATAACGCTGGACGGCGCGCCCGCCACCGTCGTCGGCGTGCTGCCGGACGAGGCGCGGCTCACGCCGGAGACGGAGATCTGGCTGCCGCTCGTTCCCGGCCCGGCGGAGGAGTCGCGCGCCACGCACCGCTTCACCCTGGTCGGACGGCTGCGGCCGGGCGTCTCCATCGAGCGCGCGGCGCGGGAAGCATCGGCCGTGGCGAAGCGGCTGGAGGAGCAGTACCCATCCGAGAACGCCAAGCGCGGCGCCGCGGTCATCCCCCTGCGCGAGGCGATCGTCGCCGATGCGCGGCCGGCGCTGCTGACGCTGTTCGGCGCGGTGCTGCTGGTGCTGCTGATCGGCTGCGCGAACCTGGCGAGCCTCTTCATGGCCCGCGCCCAGTCGCGCGAGCGGGAGATGGCGGTGCGGGCCGCGCTCGGCGCCGGGCGCGCGCGGCTCACCCGCCAGTGGGTCGCGGAGAGCTTCCTCCTCGCGCTGGGCGGCGGCGCGGCGGCGCTGGCGGTGGCGTGGGCGGGGATGCGCACCCTCGTCGCCTTCGTCCCCACCGCCATCCCGCGCGCCGGCGAGATCGCGCTCGACCAGCCCGTCGCCGCCTTTCTGATCGGCGTGATGGCGGTGGCCGCGATCGGCTTCGGCGCGCTGCCGGCGCTCCAGTACCGCGATGCAAGTGTTTCGCTGGGCGCGCTGCGCGAGGGCGGGCGCGGCGCCACCGCCGGCCGCCGCCGGCGCCGCATGCGGCAGGGGCTGGTGGTGGCGGAGGTGGCGCTCGCGACGGTGCTGGCCATCGGCGCGGCGCTCCTGGTGAAGAACCTGTGGCAGCTCGAGCGCGCCCGCCTCCCGCTACGGCCCGATGGCGTGACATTCGTGCAGCTCCAGCTTCCGCAGGGGCGCTACTCCGATCCGGCCAAGGTGCTCGACTTCTTCGACCGGCTGCGGCGCGAGGTCGCGGCGGCCCCGGGGGTGCGCTCGGTGTCGTTCACCTTCGAGCACCCGGTGAGCGAGGGGTGGACCTCCAGCTTCTCGCTCGTGGGGCGCCCGGAGCCGCCGGTGGGGATGTGGCCGGAGTCGCGCATCCGCCCCGTGTCACCCGGCTACTTCCGCACCGTGGGGCTCCCCCTGGTGCGCGGCACCGACGTCTCCGATGCGGACCGCTTCGGCACGCCCGGCTCCGTGGTGGTGAACGAGGCGTTCGTGCGCGAGCACTTCCCCGATGGCGACGCGGTAGGCCAGACCATCAACCGCGGCCAGATGTGGTGGCCGGGGCAGCCGACGCACTTCCGCATCGTGGGCGTGGTGGCCGACGAGCCGTTCCGCGGCGTGGGCCGGCCCGCCGATCCGGCGACGTACTATCCGCAGGCGCAGTTCCCCATGAACGACATGTGGATGGCCGTGCGCGCGGACGGCGACCCGGCCGCAATCGCCCGCATCCTGCGCGAGCGCGTGTGGCGCGTGGACCGCGACCTCCCCGTGGAGCGCGTGCAGACGCTGGACGAGCTGCTCGGCGACGCCGTGGCCGAGCCGCGCTTCAACGCGGCGCTCCTGGCCCTCTTCGCCTGCGCGGCGCTCTGCCTGGCGGCGGTGGGGATCTACGGCGTGCTGTCGTACGGCGTGGAGCAGCGCACCGGCGAGATCGGCGTGCGGATGGCGCTCGGCGCGAGCCGCGGCCGCGTCGTCCGCCAGATCGCCGCCGAGGGCGCGGCGGTGGCGACGGCGGGCGCGGTGCTGGGGCTGGTGGCGGCGTTCGCGCTGGCGGGGGTGCTGCGGTCGCTGCTGGTGGGCACCGAGGCGCAGGACCCCGTCGTCTTCGCGCTCGTCCCCACCCTTCTCGTGGCCGTCGCCATCACCTCCGCCTGGCTCCCCGCGCGCCGCGCCAGCCGCATCGATCCCGCGGGGGCGCTGCGCTGCGAGCGGTAATCGCCTACGGCCGCAGGCGGGCCATCATGTGGGCATCGACGTACTCGCCGCCGCGGAAGCCGTAGCCGACGGCGGTGCCCTCCACCTCGAAGCCGAACTTTCGGTAGAGGCGGATCGCCGGCTCGTTGTCGACGTAGACGCTGAGCTCGATGCGGCGCACGTTCAGCCAGTTGTCCGCGAGGTCCACGGCGGCGGCCATGAGAGCGGTCCCGACCCCACGCCCCGCCCACGCGTCGTGCACCGTCATCCCGATCGAAGCCGCGTGGCGCCGGCGCGGCTTCGACGGGTTGCCGTGCAGCCCCAGCATCCCGACCACCTTTCCATCCACGACCGCCACGAGGTTGTACGCCCCCTCCGGCGGCCGCTCCAGCCGTCCCTTCCACTCCTCCAGGCTGGGAAACGGGATCTGCATCGTCCCCCACACCGCGCGCGGGTTCGTAAAGATCTCGTGGATCTCCGCCGCGTCCCCCGGCTCAGCCCGCCTGATCCTGATCTCCGTCTCGCTCATCGGTCGCCCGTCGCAAGTGGTACGCTGGTCCTCCCCCAGTTTTGCGGCGGATTCGCGGTACAGCAAGCCTCACGCGTAGACCTTGCCTGAGGCCCGAGCGCCTGGGCACGCGCAGTAGATCCTTCGCTTCGCGCCAGAGTGCGGTGTCGTGGCGAGATCTGGGGGGCGCTTCGCTCAGGATGACAGGAATGTTTGGCCGAGTGTCGATCAGACTTTCTGTCATCCTGAGGGAGCCGCCACCCCGACCTCTACGCGCACTCCGCACTCCTGCGGCGACCGAAGGATCTAGCCGGCGAGGCAGGATGACGGTGGGTGATGGCGAGCCCCCTCGGCACTCCCAGCGCTGGAGAGCCGAGTCGTGGCAGGCGCCAGGTTCCGCCACGCTGGAACTTGGACGATGACGCGCCTACCTTACGCACGCCGGTCCAGATGGGCACCACGGTTTCCCCGCTCCGATTAGCCCACATGAAAACCCTACTACTCGCCTGCCTCCTCAGCCTCACCGTCTCTGTCGCGCAGGCACAGGACTCCGCGAGGCTGGTACAGCGAACCGCGCTCGGGGGCAAAGTCTCGCTCCTCGTGCCTGCCGACTTCGCTCCGCTGAAGCCGGAGATCATGGACATCAAGTACCGCCAGGCCGGGCGGCCGACCGAGGTGCTGAGCAACGAGCCCGCGACGATCAACATCGCGTTCGGACATACGCAGGACGCCATCACCCCGGCGCAGATCCGGCTGGCTTACCCGGCGATGGAGGGGCAGCTCAAGGCCACCTACCCCACCGCTCGCTGGAACCGGAGCGAGCTCTTCGAGCGGGAGGGGCGAAGCTACTTCCTGCTTGACTTCTGGGCCCCGGCGCTGGACACGGAGACACGCAACATCATGGTGGGCACCTCCGTTCAGGGCCGATTCCTTCTGGTGAGCTTCAACGTGACTCGGGAGCTCGAGAAGGAGTGGGGTGCGATCGGCGAGCGGATCATGAATTCGGTCCGGGTGATCGAGTAGCCCCACGGACGCTACTCGCCGGGGATCGCGCGCTTCGCGACCTCGGCGGCGAGGCGCGTGGGGGCTTCACCGCCGGGGCCGCCCTGGCGAAGGTAGGTGAGCACGGTGTAGCGCGCCCGGCCCGCGGGGTCGAAGACGAGCCCCGCGAACCACCCGTCGCCCTGCACGCCGCGAGGGGAGGCGGTCGTGCCGGTCTTGCCGCCGAGGCGCCAGGCACCGGGCTGCGTGCCCGCCGCCGCCCGCGCCGTCCCCGCCTCGACCGTGCGCAGCATGGCGCGCTGCAGCCTGGCGGCGGTCGAGGGCTGCATCACCCGCACCGAAGCGCCGCTCCCGGCGAGCGCGGCCTCGATGGTCGGCGCGCGCATGACGCCGCCGTTGCCCATCGCCTGCAAGAAGCGCGAGAAGTGGAGCGGGGTGACACGCGCGGCTTCCTTGCCCAGCGCCAGATCCGCCATCGTCGCCGCGCCGCCGACGTGGACGGTCGCCGCCAGCGGGGCCATCGCGCGGCGGAAGCTGGGGGACGTGCTCGCCCAGAACGACGGGTCCGCCGCCTCCCGCGCGTCCGGGCCCGCCACGGGGAAGCCCATGCGCCCGAGCTGCGCCGCGAGCCGATCCGTCCCCCCGTCGCGGCTCAGCCGCAGCGCCATCTCCACCGCCGCCGTGTTGCACGAGTAGACGAGCATCTCCTCCGGCACGCGAATGCGCACGCCGGGAGCCCGTCCCGGGTTGGAGATGCGGCGCCCCGCCACTGTCGCCGCAGCCGGACACTCCATATCCTCGCTCGGCCAGCCGCGATCCCACCACGCGGCGGCGATGGCCAGCTTCCACAACGATGCCGGGAGCGCGGCCTGCGTGACGTCCACCGAATCGGACTGCGTCGAAACGAGGACCGCGCCGGTCGCCACGTCCTGCACGATGACGGCGCCCGCGTGCCCGGTGCCGCGCAGCAGCCCCGCCGCCTCGCGGCCCAGCCCCGCGCACAGCGTCAGCCCGGCCGGCGCCGCATCCGCGCCGCATAGACCCGGGAGCGGTGACGGCGCATGGCCAGGGGCGGGCGAAGGGCGCGCCGCCGCCAGCGCGAGCAGAGCCGCCGCCGCCGCGAGCGCGACGGGCGTCCGTCCGGCGGTATCGGTGCGGCGCGCGGGGTTGGTCAGGCGCCTCACGCGCGCCACGAGCGATGCACCTCCGGCGCCCAGCGCCAGCGCGGGCACGGGGCGGCGCGCCTCCTCCATGGCGAGCAGCGCCAGGACGTAGTCGCGCACGCTGGCCCGCGCCACCACCGCGTCGTCGCAGCAGTGCTCGCGCTCCTCGCGGATGCGCGCGGAGATCCACCACACGCCGGGATGGTAGAAGAGGAGCGTCTCCGCGAGCCGCTGCGCGAGGTTCACGGCGTAATCCCAGCGCTGCACGTGCGCCAGCTCGTGCAGCAGGATGAGCTCCACCTGGCGCGGAGTGAGCCCGCTCGATGCGCTGAGCGGAAGCAGGATCACAGGGCGCAGCCAGCCGATCAGCGCCGGCCCGCCCACGTGCGGCGAGATCCAGAGGCCGACGGGACGCCGGATCCTGAGCTGCGCGCGCAGCCGGGCCAGCACCGCGCTCCACTCCGCGGGCACCGGCAGGAGACCGCGCCGCGCCAGCCGCCGCACCCACAGCCATCCGCCCAGCAGGCGCAGCGAGAGGAGGAGCACGCCGACCGCCCATCCCACCGCCAGTCCCGGCACCAGCGGCTCGATGGCGATGGAGGTGCGCCGCGCCAGGCGGGCAGGCGCGAGCGTCGCCGCCTCCTCCGCCGCATCCGCGGGACGCGCTTCCGCCTCCGCGAGCGGCATCGTGCGCCACCCTTCGCCCGACAGCTTCGCCGCCTCCGCAGGTATAGCCCGGGCGGCGCCGGCGATCCAGGCACCGGTCGCGAGCGGCGCGGCCATCATCAGCGCCAGCGCGGCGCATGCGGCCCAGTAGCGAATCGACGGCGCGGAGCGGCGCGCGGCACGGTTCACCCCCGCGAAGGCGAGCGCGATCAGCGCGCCCTGCCAGACGAAGTGGACGAGCGCCCACCCCACGACGTGCGCCGCCGCGCTCACTCGCCCTCCGGGGCCGGGAGCCGCGCCACCATCCGCCGGATTTCCTCCAGCTCCGCGGGCGACGCGACCTCGGGCGAGAGCGCGTGCATCACCAGCCCCAGCGCGGAGCCGCCGAACGCCTTCTCGGTGAAGTCGGCCAGGAGCTGCCGCTGCGTCGTCTCAGGCGGGACGGCGGCGGCGTACACGTGCGTGCGCTCCCGCTCGTCGCGGATCACCAGCCCTTTCGTGTACATGATCTGCAGGAGCTTGAGCACCGTCGTGTAGCCCGTGTCGTCGCCGGGGAGCGCGTCGAGCACCTGGCGCACGGTGCTCGCGCCGCGATCCCACAGCACGCGCAGGATGCGGAGCTCGCCTTCGGTGGGCAGCGGAAGGTCCCGGCGTGGCATGTCGATCGGGGAGCGGGTGCATCGGCCCGTATCGGAGCCGCTGCCGGTACTCTAATACGATGAGGTTCGTGGAGTCAACTGCTTCGGTTTGATCCTGTAGCTGCCATCAACGACAGACCTTCACCCTTGCATCTACGAATCGAATCGTATACTGTCGAAGGGCAGCAACTACGAACGCATTCGTACGCCTTCCCACCCTGGAGCAATTCGTATGAGCTTCCATCGCCCCGCGCTGTTCATCGCCGCTCTGCTCGGCTGCGCGGCACCCGCCCTGGCACAAAACCGCGCCTCACCCGCGATGGCGCAGCTTCGAGCCCAGCTGGAGACGCACGCCCGCGCGACGGGCGGAGTCGTGGGCCTGCGCGCCGTGCACCTGGAGACGGGCGAAACGGTCGCCCTGCGCGCGACGGAGCGCTTCTTCATGTCGAGCGTCACCAAGCTGCCCCTCGCCGTCGCCGTGCTGCGCAGGGTGGACCGCGGCGAGATCCGGCTGGGCGACACCGTGAGCATCCCCGTGTCCGGGATGTCGCGGGGCCCCAGCCCCATCCGCGACCGAAACCCCAACGGCGCCCGCATGACCGTGGAGGCCCTCGTGCGCAGCGCCGTCTCGGTGAGCGACAACACCGCCAACGACGCGCTGCAGCGCCTGATGGGCGGGCCGTCCGCGGTCACGGCGGAGCTGGCGCGCGGCGGCATCCGCGGCGTGCGCGTGGACCGTCCCTACACGCGCCTCACCCGCGAGCTCTCGCCGAACCGCCTGCGCGGGGACGATCCGCGCGACACCATGACGCCCGACGGCGCGGTGGCGCTCCTCCGCGCCATCTGGGCGGGCCCGCTCCTCTCCCCCGCCAGCCGTGAGCGCCTCGTCGGGTACATGACGCGCAGCGAGAACCCGGCGAACCGCATCGTAGCAGGCGTCCCCGCGGGCACGCCCGTCGCGCACAAGACCGGCACCTGGGGCGGCGATGCGGGGATCGGCGCGATCAACGACATCGGGATCATCACCCTGCCCGATGGCAAGGGCCACGTCCTCCTGACGATCTTCGTCCGCAACCCGTCCGGACAGACGGCGCAGGTGGCGCCCCACATGGCGGCGATGGCGCGCACCGTATACGAGCACTGGGCGCGGCGCTGATCCTCATCGATGGCTTCTGGACGGCCCGACCGGACGCGGTTATGCTGTGGACGGGTGCATCGCGCGCCCCCCCGGCATCATCCCGCCCTGCCCCCGCCCTGCCATGACTCGCACACGCACTCCGCTCCTCTTCACCCTCGCCCTGCTGGCGCTTCCCGCGGCGCTGCACGGCCAGGCGCGCCTCGACGTGACGGTGCTGGACTCGGCGGGAGCGCCGGTCGCGAACGCGCGGGTGGAGATCGCCGGCGTCAACTACGCCGCGACCACCAACGACCGGGGGATCGGCCGCATGGACCGGGTGCCGGCCGGAAACCGGATCGTGTCCGCGTCGCGCATCGGGTACACGGCGGGGCGGGTGGCGGTGGAGTTCCGCGCGGGCGAAACGGTGGCGCGCACCATCATCCTCAAGAGCGAGCCGGTGGCGCTCGCCGGCGTCTCGGGGACGGCCGCGCGAAACGACCAGACGCTGGCGCGGCAGGGCTTCTACAGCAGGCAGCGCGCGGGATTCGGCGCCTTCATGACCGGCGATGCCATCGACCGGCTCCACCCGGCGCGGACGGTCGACCTCTTCCGGCGGATGCGCGGGTTCTCCGTGATCATGAGCCGGCGGGGATACTACGAGATCGCGACCAACCGCGGCCCGTCGAACATGAGCGGCTCCTGCAGTGGGCCGCTGATCTTCCTGGACGGCATCCTCGTCCCCTCGCGCACCAGCACGCGCGAGGACATGCTCTCCTTCATCAACCCGGAGAGCCTGGCGGGCATCGAGGCGTACCCCAGCCCCGCCACCGTTCCCGCCCAGTACAACATTACCGGCGCCGCCTGCGGCGTCGTCCTCCTGTGGACGAAGACCGGCCCCTGATGCCATTTAGCCGAATCCGGCGGGCATTCTAACCGCTTGTCTCACGCGGAGGCGCGGAGACGCAGAGAGGACAACAGAGAAAAAGCATCCCACACAGAGGCCACAGAAGGGAACTGAAAGCCACAGAGGAAGCCTCTTTTGGTTCTCTCTGCGTCTCCGCGTCTCCGCGTGAGCCATGCAGTTGCAGTTGTACGCCCCTCCCCAGGCAGTTATTGGGGGAGCGGCCCCAGCGGCAGCGTAAGCGTGAACGTGCTCCCCTCGCCGACGACGCTCTCGGCGACGAGCTCGCCGTCCATGGCGCGGGCCAGGTCGCGGCTGATGGCGAGGCCCAGGCCGGTGCCCTCCGCCGTGCGGGTGAGGTCGGAGCGCACCTGCACGAAGGGCTCGAAGATGGCCGCCAGCTTGTCCGCCGGGACGCCGATGCCGGTGTCGGTGACGCGGAAGACCACGGTGCTCCCCACCTCGCCGCACCAGAGGGTGACGCTGCCGCCGGGCGGCGTGAACTTGACGGCGTTGGAGAGGAGGTTCGCCAGGATCTGGAGGAGCTTCTCGGCGTCCGCGCGCACGGTGAGCGCCTCGCTGCACGGCGACACCTCCAGCCGCAGCCCCTTGGCCCCCGCCTGCGGCGCCACCAGCGCCTCCGCCGACGCGAGCACCCCCCGCACCCCCACGTCGCTCACCTCGTAGTGGACGGCGCCCGTCTCCAGCTTGGCGTAGTTGAGCACTTCGTTGATCAGCCCCAGCAGGTGCCGCTGGCTGGCCTGGATGCGCCGCAGGTCCTCGCGCTGCTGGTCGTTGATGGGGCCGCGCACCCCCATCTCCAGCAGCTCCGCGTAGCCGCCGATGGCGTTGAGCGGCGTGCGCAGCTCGTGGCTCATGGTGGCCAGGAACTCGCTCTTTACGCGGTTCGCCTCCTCGGCGGCGCCCGTGCGCTCCGCGAGCTGCTCGGCGCTCCACCGCAGCTCGCGCGTCTGCGTCTCCAGCTGCGCCGCCTGCCGCTCCATCTCCGTCGCGCGCTCGGCCAGGCGGGCGGCCAGGGCGCGGGCCTCCTCGCCCTGGCGGCGCAGCTCCAGCGACAGCGACCGGGCGCGGAGGAGGATCGCCACGCGGGCGCGCAGCTCCGGCTTCTCGATGGGGGTGATGATCAGCTCGTCCACACCCCGCCACACCTGGCGCGTCACCATCTTCACGCCCGGGCGCGAGGTGATGAGGAGCACGGGGAGGAGGGCGGGCTGCTCGCGTGCCTTCCTCCGCTGCACGCGCTCCCACAGGCGGTCCAGGGCGCGCCCGTCCACGATGCACAGGTCGAAGTCCCGTTCCAGCGCATCGTCATCCTCCGCCAGGACGACGGTGTAGTCGCGGGACAGCTCGTCGCACAGCAGCGAGCCGTTCTCCCGCTGGTCCAGCAGCAGGAGGATGCGGTTGGCGCGCACCTCCGCGGGCGGCTCCATCTCCGCCGTGGCGGCGTGGTCCGGGGCGATGCTCACGGCGAGCCGCCCTCGTCGTCGTCGTCGTGCCACCGGTCCGGGGTGCCCGTCAGCACGCCGCGCAGGTTGGTGAGGGGAGGGCCCACCCGCACCCCGTCGCAGGTGATCTCGTACTCGCGCAGCGTCTTGGTGAAGTCGCCCAGGCGCTTCTTGAGCACGCCGATCGCCTTGCGCAGCTCGCCCTTGACCTCCAGGTAGCGCATGAAGATCAGGTTGTCGCACAGGTAGCTGATCTCCGTCTCGGTCGCGCGGAACTCGCCGGTGATGGACCTCAGCTCGTTGATGAAGATCACCGTCACGCCCATGTTCTTGAGGTAGCGTCCGAGGGCGTGGAGCTGCACCACCAGGTCGTCGCCGGCCAGCGTGAGCTGGTACCCCGCGATGCCGTCGATCATCACGATCCGCGCGCCGTTCTCCTCCACCTCGCGCCGCACCATGAGCGCGAACTCGCCCGGCGAGAAGCGCAGCGG
This sequence comes from Longimicrobium sp., assembly GCA_036387335.1. Lineage (NCBI taxonomy): Bacteria > Pseudomonadati > Gemmatimonadota > Longimicrobiia > Longimicrobiales > Longimicrobiaceae > Longimicrobium > Longimicrobium sp. The sequence goes on along the minus strand of DASVTZ010000238.1, from coordinate 21,807 downwards.
CTCCACCTCGACCACCGCGAGCGACCCCCCTTCCACCATCCCGCGCACCGGCACGCCGATCTCGTCGCAGCGGTGAAGCAGGGTGGTGAGCTGCTCCTCGAAGGCGTACACCACCGAGCGCTCGCCGCGCGCGGCGGCCTCCTTCATGAACTGGATGCCGAGCGTCGTCTTCCCCACCCCGCTGGGCCCGCTCACGATGGTGATGGTGCCGCGCTCGATCCCGCCGCACAGCATCTCGTCGATCTCCGCGATCCCGGACGGAATCAGCTCGTGCACGAACTCGCGCTCGTGTGAGCCCGGCACCAGCCGCGGGTAGATCTCCATGCCGTGCCCAGTGAGGCGCATGGCGTGGGGGCCGCCCTCGAAGTCCGACCCGCGCATCTTGGTGACGCACAGCGTCCGCCGCAGCACGCCGTGCGCGGGCGAGATCACCAGGTCGATGATCCCGTCGCTCATGAAGCGCAGGTCGTCGTCCGGCACGGTGTCGGTGGGCTCGGAGCTCAGCACCACAGTGGCGCCCTGCTCCACCAGGTAGCGCACGAAGGAGAGCGCCTGCTTGCGGAACTGGAAGGCGTCGCTCGCCATGTAGCGCAGCGTGGTGACCGCGTCCACGAAGACGCGCTGCGGCTTCAGCTCCTCCAGCGTCTGGATGATGCGCCGGGTGGTGGGGTCACGCTCCACGTCGGCCAGCGAAAAGATGTCGTAGCTCTGGTTCTGGGCGAAGAACTCGCGCGTGGGGCTCAGGTCCAGGATGGCGACTTCGGACAGGTCCAGCCCCTGCGACGCGGCGTCCTGGCGGAGCTGCGACTCGGCGGACTCCAGGGTGATGAGCAGCGCCTTCTCCCCCTGCGCCACGCCGGCGAGCAGGAAGTGGATGCCCAGCGTCGTCTTGCCGGTGCCGGGCCCGCCCCGTACCAGGTAGGCCCGCTCGGGAATGAGACCGCCGTGCAGTACCTCGTCGAGTCCGGGCAGCCCCGTGGGGCGCCGCGCGGTGCCGGTGTCCAAGACGGCCTCTCCATGCGTGGGGGTTCGCTGCGTTCGCCGGGCCTTCTGCAAGGCACTCGCCAAAAAGAACGGCAGGGCTCACGCGGAGACGCGGAGACGCAGAGAGAACTGCAACTGCTTGGCTCACACAGAGACACAGAGACACAGAGAGAACAACAACAAAGGTTTCTCTGTGGCTTGCGGTTCCCTCTGTGTTCTCTGTGTGAGGCTGTTCGCTGTTTTTCCTCTGCGTCTCCGCGTCTCCGCGTGAGCCCGCTGTTTGGATGCCCGCGAAACCAAACACCTGGTTGCTACGTCCGGTCAGGAGCAACGCCCTACCTGATCCCTCGCTTCACATCTCCATGGAACTCCAGATCCGCGACCTGTCCAAGACGTACGGCAACGGGGTGCATGCCCTGAACGGCGTCTCGCTAACCATTCCGCTGGGGATGTACGGGCTGCTCGGGCCCAACGGCGCCGGCAAGTCCACGCTCATGAGGACGCTCGCGACGCTGCAGGCGCCGGACTCGGGGTCGGTGCGGCTGGGCGAGCTGGACGTGCTGCGCAACAAGGACGAGATGCGCAGGACGCTCGGCTACCTGCCGCAGGAGTTCGGCGTGTACCCCAACGTGCGGGCGGAGCGGCTGCTGGAGCACTTCGCGGTGCTCAAGGGGATCCCGAGGGCCGCGCGGAAAGAGGTGGTGGAGGCGCTCCTCCGGCAGACCAACCTGTGGGACGTGCGGCGCGAGAAGCTCGGCGGGTTCTCCGGCGGCATGCGCCAGCGCTTCGGCGTGGCGGTGGCGCTGATCGGGAATCCGAAGCTGATCATCGTCGACGAGCCCACCGCGGGGCTCGACCCGGCCGAGCGCGTGCGCTTCCTCAACCTGCTCAGCGAGCTGGGCGAGAACAGCATCGTCATCCTCTCCACCCACATCGTGGAGGATGTGGTGGAGCTGTGCAGCCGCATGGCCATCATCGACCGCGGCGAGATCCTGCTGGAGGCCGAGCCGCTGCGCAGCGTGGAGGAGCTGCGCGGCCGCATCTGGCGCCGCATCGTCTCGCGCGACGAGCTGCCGGATGTGGAGCGGCGGCACGCGGTGATCTCCACGCGGCTGCTGGCGGGGCGCACCGTGGTGCACGTGTACGGCGATGCGTCGCCCGGCGCGGGGTTCGAGCCCGTGGAGCCGGGGCTGGAGGACGTCTACTTCAGCGTCATGGGGCGCCACCACGGCCGCCGCGCGGAGGTGGCCCAGTGAGGATGGGCGAGGTCTTCCGCTTCGAGATCGAGTACCGGCTGCGCAGCCTCTCCACGTGGATCTACGCGGCGCTCCTGCTGGTGATCCCATTCCTCCTGCTGCACATCATCAACGGCAGCAGCAGCTGGATGAACTCGCCGGAGAGGGTCGTCATCACCTCCGGCATCGTCGGCATGCTGGGGATGCTGGTGACGGCCGCGCTCTTTGGCGATGCCGCCACGCGCGACTTTGCGTCGGGGATGCACCCGCTCGTCTTCACCACGCCCATGCGCAGGGCGGAGTACCTGGGCGGGCGCTTCCTGGGCGCGCTGGCGGTCAACGCGGTGCTCCTGCTAGGCGTTCCCCTCGGGCAGATCATCGGCTCCCAGATGCCGTACATGGACCCGCAGATGTTCGGGCCTTTTCGGCTGGCCGCGTACGCGCAGGCGTACCTCCTCTTCCTCCTTCCCAACCTGGTCCTCACCGCGGCGGTGCTCTTCGCCATCGCGGCGCTCGGCCGGCAGATCCTTCCCGCCTTCCTCAGCGGCGTCGCGCTCTTCATCGCCTACACCTTCGCGGGGGAGATGGCGGGGGATCTGGGCGCGTGGACGACAGCGGCGCTGGCCGATCCGTTCGGCGTGCGGGTGGTGGAGGGGATCACGCGCTACTGGACGCCGGTGCAGCGCAACTCGCAGGCGATCGGCTTCCCCGCGATCCTGCTCTGGAACCGGCTCCTCTGGCTCGGCGTCGCGATGGCGGTCCTGGCCCTCCTCCACCACCGCTTCCGCTTCGGGCACCCCGGCGGCGCCCCCGGCCGCAAGACGCGGCGCAGGGTGGCGGACGCCGACGTGCTCCGGACCGGACCGATCGTCGTTCCGGCCGTCGCAAGGTCGTTCGGGCCGCGCATGCGCATGGAGCAGACGCTGGAGGTCGCGCGGCGCGCGCTGGGGGAGATCGCGCGGAGCCGCGCCTTCCTCGCCATCGCGGCGGGGGCGGTCGTCTTCGTCTTCGTGGTGGGATGGGACGTGGGCGACCTCGTGTTCGGCACCTCCACCTGGCCCGTGACGCACCTGATCGCGGGTGAGGTGCTGACGGGCGCGGCGGCCACCATCGTCGCGGTGCTGATCGCGCTATTCGCGGGCGAGCTGGTGTGGCGCGAGCGCGACGTGCGCGTGAGCGAGATCGCCGATGCCGCGCCGGTGCCGGGGTGGGTGGCGCTGCTGGGACGCTTCCTGGCGCTCGTGGCGATGATCGTGATCCTGCAGGGGGTGCTGATGGCGGCCGGCGTGGGTCTCCAGGCGCTCCGCGGCTACCGTCGCCACGAGCTCGGGCTGTACCTGCGCATCCTCTTCGGGATGAAGCTGATCGACTACGTCCTCATCGCTGCGCTGGCGATGGCGGTGCATGCGATCGTCAATCAGAAGTACCTCGGGCACCTCGTCGTGGTGCTGTTCTACGTCTTCAGCGTGTTTGCCGGCAGCTTCGGCGTGCGGCACAACCTGCTGGTCTACGGCCGCGATCCCGGGTGGGTGTACTCGGACATGAACGGATTCGGCCCGTTCATCGCGCCGTTCGTCTGGTTCAAGCTGTACTGGGCGGCGTGGGCGCTCCTCTTCGCCCTCGCCGCGAACCTCGCGTGGGTGCGCGGACGCGAGTGGAGCGTACGCACGCGCGTCGCCGACGCACGCTCGCGTCTTACGGGCACCGTGGTGCGCGCGGGCGCCCTGGCGGCTATGCTGGTGCTGGGGCTGGGCGGCTTCATCTTCTACAACACCAACATCCTTAACGACTACCGCACGCCCTTCGAGCAGGACGAGGTGAAGGCGGAGTACGAGCGCCGCTACCGGCGCTTCGATGCCCTTCCGCAGCCCCGCCTCGTCGCGGCCAAGCTTCGCGTCGAAATCTATCCGGACCAGGGCGCCGCCGACCTGCGCGGCACCTATCGCCTCGTCAACCTGACGGCGCGGGCGATCGACTCGGTGCACGTCGCCATCGCGCCGGAGATCCGCGTCCGCTCCATCGGCTTCGACCGTCCCGCCCGGGGCGTGCTGCGCGACGAGCGAACGCAGTACCACATCTACGCCCTCGCCCGCCCGCTGCAGCCCGGCGACACGCTGCACCTGGCGTTCGACGTGGGATTCCGGCCGCGCGGCTTCCCCAACAGCGGCATCCCCACCGCCGTGGCACGGAACGGCGCCTACTTCGACGCCCGCTGGCTGCCCCTGATCGGCTACCAGCCGGCCGACGAGCTGAGCGACGAGACGGCGCGCCGCGAGCACGGCCTCCCCCGCAGCCGTCCCACGCCGGAGGCCGGCGACCCGGGCGCCCTGCAATCCCGCTCCGGAATCCGCAACGTCGACCTGGTGCACGTCGACGCCGTCATCGGCACCGACCGCCGCCAGATCGCCATCACCCCCGGCACCCTGCGGCGCGAGTGGACGGAGAACGGCCGGCGCTACTTCCACTACCGCATGGAGGGGCCGCTCCCCTTCGGCGCACCCGTCCTCTCCGCCGAGTACGCGGTGGCGGAGGACCGCTGGCGGAACGTCCCGCTGCGCGTCTACCATCACCCCACGCACACCTTCAACGTGCCGCAGATGCTCCGCGGCATGAAGGCGTCGCTGGAGTACAACAGCACCCAGTTCGGCCCCTACCAGTTCAGGGAGCTGCGCGTGGTGGAGTTTCCGCGCTACGCCAGCTTCGCCCGCGCGCACCCGCACACCATCGCGTTCTCGGAGGGGAGCGCCTTCCTCACGCGCGTGTACGAGGGCGACGTGGACCGCCCCTTCTTCGTGACCGCGCACGAGACGGCGCACCAGTGGTGGGGCGGGCAGGTGATCGGCGCGCGTGTGCGCGGCGCCTCCTTCCTCAGCGAGACGCTGGCGCAGTACAGCGCCATGATGGTGATGGAGAAGGAGCTCGGCCCGGAGCAGGTGCGCCGCTTCTACACGTACGAGATGGAGCGATACCTCCAGAGCCGGCGCGTGTACACCAACCGCGAGGTCCCCCTGCTGGACGTGGAGGAGCAGAGCTACCTGTACTACCACAAGGGCGCCGTCGCCATGTACACGCTGCGCGAGCACATCGGCGAGGCGCGCGTGAACGCCGCCCTGCGCAGCTTCCTGAACAAGAACCGCGCGGGCGTGCCGCCCTACCCCACCTCGCGCGACCTGCACGCCGAGCTGCGCGCCGTCACCCCGGACTCGCTGCGCCCCCTGCTGCACGACCTCTTCGCGGACGTCGTGCTGACCTCCGTGCGCGCGGGCGATGCGCGCGTGGAGCCCACGGGCACGGGCCAGTACCGCGTCACCCTCCACGTCACCGCCGCCAAGGTCCGCGCCGACAGCATCGGCCGCGAAACGGCGATCCCCATGAACGACCTGGTGGAGATCGGCGTCTTCGCGGGCCCGCAGACCGACGGCTCCCCCGGCGAGCCGCTCTACCTCCGCCGCCACCGCATCCGCACCGGCGCGCAGACGGTCACGGTCACCGTCCCCCGCCCCCCCACCCGCGCCGGCATCGACCCGTACCGCAAGCTCATCGGCCTCGACGCGGGCGCGAACATGGTGGAGGTGAAGTCGGGTGCCGGGGGTGCGGGGCGCACGGGCGGGTGAGTGCGAGAAGCGGCTGCTGGACGACGATGGTTTCCCCCAGAAGCACCCGTCAGCGGTGGGGTTGCGTGTCCGAAACGAACCGAGTAGAGTGCTTCATCACGATTCCTCGGGTAGTCCTATACCGTCGCCGAACGGCGGCACGACCCTGAGGTGACGGAATCCCGGCACCGCTGTTTTGTGGGCCGGGATTCTGCGTTCGTGGACCTGGTTCGACGCCCGTTCGTGACCGGGCAGCACACGCTGGATCACGTACCTGCCGGCGGGCAGTCTCAGGGCGGTGGAGAACACTGCCGACAGGTAGCTACAGTACAGATCGTTCTCGCGGCCCTCGCATTCGAATCGTCGCTGCCGATGCTATCCGCAAGGCGCAAGTGGGCTCTCCTGGTGCTGGCGCTCCTCTGCCCCTGGCCGACGCAAGTCGCGCCGGAGTGGGAGCTGCAGGCGCTCGGCCCCGATGGCGAGCCCATCCCCTTTCTCCTGGCGCGGCAGAGCTGGCGGGATGCCAGCGCGATGGGGGACCTGCTGGAACGAACAAAGATCACCGGCCCCGACGGAAAGGTGCGCTTCAAGAGCCGCTGGGCGTGGGCCAGCACCGCCGAGCGGGCGTGGCGCCTCGCGCGGCTGGGCGAGTACTGCGACCTGACCTTCGCAAAGGTGGCCCTGTGGGACGTGGGATACAGGACCGGTGTCGCCCGTTACTCCATCGGTGAGCCGTTGCCCCGGCGGGTGCGCCTCCGCCTGGACAGCTCAGCGGTGCGGTCGGCCGTAATCGGCAGGCAGGCGCGGCTCGCGCTCAATCCCACGTACGGCGGCGCAGGCCGTCATACCTGCCACTTCGATTACTGATGGACCCACCGAAACGCGAACCGCGTTTCGAATCGACCTCCCGGGCGTTCACGCCGGCCCCATCGCTCCCGCCGGGTCCTGACCGTAGTAGCCTGAAAGCTCCTGGTAGAGCTCGGGGTGTCGCGTGCGAAGCTGCACCGGGCGCTCGAAGAAGCACTCGCTGGCCACGGCAAAGAACTCGGCCTCGTTGGTCGCGCCGTAGCGATCCAGCAGCGTCTTGCGACCGGTGCGCGCCGCCTTGCGCAGCGCCAGGTAATGCTCGCTCAGCACCCTGGCCCACGGTGCGTAGAACGCCAGGCGGTCCAGCTCAGGTGTGCCATCGGCGGCGCCGTCTTCCTGGTCGAGCTGGTGCGCGAATTCGTGAAGGATGACGTTCTTGCCGTCGCGCGGGTCGGCGGCGCCACGGCGGGCGCTGTTCCACGACAGCACCACTGCCCCGTGGCCCCACGACTCCCCAAGGTGCACCGCGTGGTCCTCCCGTACGATCCCGCCGTCCCTTTCCCCCCGCGGCACCGTGAACGCAGAGGGATACACGACGATGGACCTGAGCCGGGGATAGTAATCGTCATCGTCCAGGCCCAGCAGGAGGATGCACGCCTGGGCGGCGATGGTGACGCGAACCACGTCCGTCATCTCGAGCCCGCCCGCGCCCTCGAAGTTCTTTTCGGCGATGAACACCAGCACCCGTCGGTGCAGCTCGTCCCGATCCGCCTCCGGCAGGCGGGTGTACATGGGAACGTTGCGCTGGATGATCGCCAGCCACTCCGACGGAAAGGGCTGGGCGCGGATGCGCTCGCGGCGGCGCCGCTTCAGGATGCCAAACACGATGAACCAGGCTTCGGGTGGAGATGGCGCTCGGGTCGTGCGGTAGTATACTGCCCAGGAATCGGATGTGGGCAATAGAGGACCGCGTACCCCTTTGGCCGCTGCTCGGCAGGTTTCTTCGCGGCCGATCCCTGGATCGTTGGGCCCACAAGGAGAAAACCGCTTGCAGACAGGGAAACGCCCGCTCGTCGTCGGAGGATCGCTCACGGCCCTCGCGGCCCTGCTGCACGTCGCGATCATCGTCGGCGGCCCCGACTGGTACCGCTTCTTTGGAGCGGGCGAGCGGATGGCGCGGCTCGCCGCCCGCGGCTCCATCTACCCCGCCTTCGTCACCGCGTGCATCGCCGCGATCCTTGGCGTGTGGGCTCTCTACGCCTTCTCGGGCGCGGGTTTGATCCGCCGCCTCCCGCTACTGCGCCTCGCCCTCACGCTGTTCGCCGCGGTGTACCTGGCGCGCGGCATCCTCGGCATTCCCGTCGTTCTGTTCGTGGACGACGTGTACCCGAATCAACTGCGGGCGAAGATGACCTTCATGATGGTAAGCTCCGCCATCTGCATCGGGCTGGGCCTCTGCTACGCCATCGGTGCGGCCCGGCTCTGGCGGACGCCTTCCGGGCCCCCGGCCAGAGTCGGCTGAGCGATGGGCAAAGAACAGAGCCGGGCGCTGATCGCCGGGGTCGACTCGGTGCTCCGGGAGGTGTGGGACCCGATCGGCATCAACGGTGCCCCGGAAACCCGCGACGAGTACACGAGCTACGCTCCGCACATCGCACGGCTGCTTCGCTCCGGCGCTTCCGACGCCGAGATCGAGCGCCATCTCGCGACGCTCATCCTCGGCATGGGAATATCGTGGGTGAGCCCGGACCGCGCCCGCAGCACCCTCGCCGCGCTGCGATTCCCATCGCGTCGTAGCGAACAGCAGAGCTCGTGTCGGAGCAGTACGAGGAAGAGTCCTCAGTTTCGTAGAGTGGGTGAGGTAGTCGTCTACTAGGAATATACACCTGCAGTAGGTAGTTTCGACGCATCGCCTCCCCGAATGTCATTTCACGTCCGCACAATCTCGCAGATTCTGCTTCCATGCTCGATTCTCGTCAGCCCGTCATCGGGACCCTTCCACGTGATTCAAACCTCCTTCCCTCAGTTATCACTCTTGGGAAGCGCTATTCGCGATATCTCGGTCAATTCCCAGGAGGAGCATACCGCGATGCACTCGAAAAGGGCAGAATAATCGCGGCCGTGACAGCCGAGGGTGACGTATGCGCCTATCTCCTATATAGAGTTTCACGTGAGCACACGACGATCGTGCATCTCTGCGTTGACGCTACTTACCAGGGGAGAGGACTCGCGCGGACTCTCTTCGACGCGATGCGCGCCCAGACGAACGAGTGTCACGGTGCCCGCCTGAGCTGTCGGCGGGACTTTCCCGCTTCGTCATTATGGCCGCGGCTGGGCTTCATTCATGCCAGGGAAAGGCCGGGGCGAAGCAAAGCTGGCTCTTTGCTCACGGATTGGTATTACTCCTATGGCGCACCGGACCTCTTCACGATCGCCGCGGGCGAAGATCCAAATCTACGTCCTTCCGCAGTGCTTGACGCGAACGTCGTCTTCGATCTTCAAGATCAACCAGACCGTCGTCAGGTAGGATCACTCTCGGCTGATTGGCTCAGCTCGGAGATCGAACTGTGTATTGCCGATGAGATGCTCAATGAAATCGGCCGCGCGTCGGACGCCCACGAGCGGTCGCGTCGTCGAGCCTTCTTGAACACGTTCAAGCAACTCACACCGGGCGCCGAAGAAGCAGAGCGAGTTCTCAGCGAGATCCGACATTTTTTTCCTGCGAAGATGTCTGTGAGCGATGAATCTGATCATCGTCATTTGGCAAAAGCCATCGCTTCTGAAGCCGCATTCTTTGTCACATTTGATGAAAAGCAACTGGGGAGAGCAAAGGATATCGAGGCGCGCTACGGCCTGCTCATACTCAAACCCCTCGATCTGGTCGTTCGATTAGACGCACATCTTAGACAAGCTGAGTACGTGCCCGCGCGGGTCGCGGGATGTTTGTCTTCGGTCGCTCGGATCGGTGGCTCAGAAATCCAGGCGCTGAGTCGCCGGTTCCAGAACTTCTCGCGTCGTGAACCCAAAGGTGCTTTTGAGGCGGCCGTGGCCTCCGCGTTGTCCGATCCCCGTTCAAAACAGACCTGTGTGATCTCACAGCCGGACGGACGTCAGGATGCGCTGTTTGTGTGGGACAGGTCCCAGGAAGATCGCATTTGCGTTCCCCTCTTCAGGATTGCGAATGGAGCCGTCGCCGATGGGCTGGCACATTACGTCCTCTGGCAAACAGTTGCGCAGGCTGCGCGAGAGCGGCGGCGAATTGTGGAGATAACGGAACCGGTTCTGCACTCGTCCGCGGACTCGGCTCTCCGACAAATCGGGTTCGTAGACGTTGATGGGCTCTGGCGAAAGCACGTGTTAACTGTATGCGGAACGCGCGAACAGGTGCTAGAAGCCATCCGTAGCCGGGAGTCAGACCGCGTGCTCGATAGCGCCGCATCGATTCTCGCTCCTGGAAGTGGTCGCATTGATGCCCATACCGTTGCGCGGCTTGAAAAATTGCTGTGGCCTGCACGCGTCGCGGAGTCGTCGTTGGAAACCTGGATAGTTCCGATCAAGCCTCATTGGGCTGCCCATCTGTTTGATGAGCGCCTCGCCGATCAGGATCTCTTCGGGGCAGACCCGCGCCTCGCACTCAGCCTTAGAAACGTCTACTATCGTTCAGCGGGGCCGCCACACATCCAAGCTCCGGCGCGGATACTCTGGTACGTGAGCAGTGGCAAAGGGTTGATGGGTACGGGGGCTCTCCGGGCCGTCTCATTGTTGGATGAGGCGGTTCGCGGACCTGCGAAGGAGCTGTTTTCCCGTTTTCGTCGCCTGGGTGCGTACGAGTGGAAGCACATACTCGCCGCGGCTGGGGGAGATCCGCACGGGCTGATCGCAGGTCTCTCATTCACGCATACGGAACTCTTGTCAACTCCGCTCTCATTCCAAGAAGTGCAGAGTATCCTCTTTGCACATGGTATGAAACGCAATACGTTTCCTGGGCCGGTGCGCGTCGCCGCCGGCTGCTTCGCCGATCTCTACCGCGCTGCCAACGCAACTCACACCTCCGATTGATGCCGGACGACGCACTTTTTCTCTCGATCAAGCCGAGGTTCGCGACGGAGATCCTAGAAGGGCGGAAAACCGTGGAGTTGCGACGGACCCGCCCCCGTGGAGCTCGCGACGGTTCTGTAGTAGTGGTTTACGCCTCGTCACCGTTGCGTGCGGTGATCGGAACGTTCGAGGTGGACAAGGTCGTGAGTGCGTGCCCCGACTCCCTGTGGGACCAAGTGGCCGATCGAGCCGGTCTGTCACGCGAAGAGTACGATGCATATTTCGACGGAGCGCATGAAGCAGTCGCGATCTTTGTCCGCTCAAGTGACAGGGCCTGTACACCGTACTCGCTCGATGCAATCCGGCTGGAGTGTCCAAGTTTTCACCCTCCACAAGCGTTCCGATACATCGGAAACATGGGAGCATGGGCGAGCACAATGTTGGGTTCTCTGCTAGGGCAGCGAGATGCCGCTGAGCCTGAGGCGGTCTAGCTACGGAGTTTCAGCAGAGCGCCAGGAGCCATGCCCCTGTTGATCTATCAACGGGCCAGCTATCCGGATCACTGATGCCGAGGCGACGGGCACACACTGGCCCGCTATCTGAAATGGTGGCGGGCCGTTGATTGCGAACTTCCGGGAACTAGCGGATGCAACAGCGCAGACCGCGTGACCTGCTTACGCCACGTCCGCATGTCCCTCGCGCACCTTACCCACCGCGCTCGATAACGTAAGGGTGAGTGCCAACGCTCCTCATCGTAGAACGCCCAGTCCAATCTCATCCTGACCGCGACTCGTGCCACTTCATGACGGGTGGCGCCGCTCTCCCCTTCAACGCGCGGTACAGGATTACGGGCGCGGCCCGTCCCGAGGTTGTCACGTCGCGACGTTCCGCCAGGCGCGCGCGCACCAGCCACCCCAAGTCTTCCGGGAACCACCATGCGGCCGGCGTGGGCTCGGCGCGTCGGCGTAGCTCGGCCGCGGGAATCCACCCGAGTTCGCCCGGTATCCACCTGCACGGAACGCGCTCTTGCATGATGCGGCGCAAGGCGTCCAAGGCGAGCCGCGGCCCGTCTGGAACGTACACCGAAATGTCCGGAGCGTCTGACGGCGTAGCAACCTGCGCCTGGTGACCGCCTTCCGCTTCGGATACGAGATCGGCCCCGGCCTGGGTGATCCGGTAAACCCAAAGCGGGCGCACATGGCCGGGCGGCCGCACGTCTTCACGCTGCAGCAGCCCGCGGGTGTACGCCGCAAGAACACGCACGGCCAGTGAATGGCCCGTGGCGGTCTGTGCGTCCTCGAGCCGTGCCCACCCCCGCACGCCGCGGCGCTCGTACCCGGCGCCGGCGGCCTCCAGATTCCAGAAGTACTCCAGAACGATTGCGTCGATCGGGTGAAGGTTCCGCGGCGTAGGCATCTTGGCAGAGTACGGCGCGGTAGACCAGGGGTGCTAGACCTACGGTGTGGCGCCTTCCGTATGGTCTGCGATCCTGGCGGCTGGTGTATGGTCGTGTTTATCCTTCGGCGGCGCCCACCTGGCGCACATCTAATCCCTGCCAAGGAAAACGACCATGAAGAACCTTCGCGCCGCCATCGCCGCCTCCCTCTTTGCGGCCTCGCTCGCCGCCTGCACCGAGGGCTCCACCGTGCCCGACCCCCGCGCGCCGGCGTTCCCCTCGCGCGACGGAGGGATGGGCTATGGCTCGGGCAACGTCGTTCCGACCGACACATCCACAAATACGTCGGCCGCCGACCCGGCTGGGACGACGGCCACTGAAGCGGCTGATTCGGCTACGCTGGAGCGCGGCGGGATGGGGTACGGCTCCGGAAACTAGGCCACGGACTCATCCGGAATGGCGCGGCGTCGCGCGGTCCGGGCGTCTGGAGTCCACCGCGCGAGGCGGGCAACCAACTCGCGGATCAGATCCCGGAGCTGCCGGCCGGTTGCTCCCGCGGGCACCGGCGCCTCACCGGGCGCCGGAGTCCTCGATGCAATCGCCTCCAGCAGCTCGCGCGCACGCCGCTCCGGCTCCCCATCCTTGCGCCCCTTGGCCCGCTCGACTGCCAGTCGGGCGCAGCGTTCACCTAAGTCCCAGTCGCTCAGCGCGTACGCGCCGGCAGCCAGGTTCACGAGAGCTGCCGGCGCGTGCTCCTCGTACGCCTCTACCAGATCGAGGACTCGCGGGGCCAACCCCTGAAAGCCCTTCACGTCGCCGACGCCTGCAGCCGCATGCGCCCGGTTGCTCAATGCCAGCACCTGCTCGGCGGGCTCCTCGATCTTGGCTACGAACGCGTCGAGGAGCGGCAGCGCGGAAGAGTAGTACCGCTGGAACACCAGCGTCACCGCCAGATCGGCCGCCAGGTAGGGAAGGCGGCGGGCGTGGAGCGGGTACGCGGTGGCCGCCCTTCGTGCATAGTCCTGGGCTTCCGCGTACGCCCCGAGCTCCGCCGAGACCAGGAGAAGGTCGTGCCATGCGTGCGCTGCCTGTTCGTGAAGCCCGGCCAGGCGCGACCGCCATGCCGCGGCGGAAAGGTGGGGACGGGCCTGGTTCAGCAGGCCCTGGTTGTACAACGAGGCCCCGTAGCCCACTTGCCCTCGAATGAACTCACGCGCATCGCGCTGGCGACGCGCGAGCCCAATTGCACGCTGGTACCACGCCGCCGACCGATCCCACTCGGCAGCGCGACGGCAGATCCGCGCGGCCACATTGGCCCTGGCAGGCGCCTCGGGCTCGGCGTTCGCCGCCGCCTCCGCGAGCGCGACCGCCAGTGGAAGCACCCCGCGCGACTCCGCCCACTCCGCCGCCTCTGCGCACGCCACGGCAAGCTGCGCGGCGCCCAGCCCCAGCGGATCCGCCGCGGCACAACGCAGCACGTGCAGTGCGGTGGCGAGCTCGGGTGCCATCTCCAGCGCCTCCGCTCGCCTGATGCGCCCGGCCGGCTTCGTTGCATCAGGAACCAACCCTGCGCGACTCGACGCCGGCGTGTCCAGCCAATCGTGAACGTGACGCGCGCTCAACCACAGCTCCAGGCCGGGCGCGTCTTCAACCCCACGCAACGCCTCCAGCCCTGCCAGGCGCGGGAGCGGCGGCGGGGGAATCACCTTGCGCCGATCTCCGCGCGCGCGGTCACCCATAATCGATCCACAAGGTTGAAGAAGTGCGCCCTGCCAGAATACACTAGCGGACAATCGTGATGCTCGCCACGTTTCGCAAGTCCCGACACGATCGGCCCGCTGGAACACAATGGCATACGATCCGCTGATGTGATCACAGGTACGCGGAGTGGTCACCTGCCGCGCCAGCGTCCACGACATACCGGAGCCGTGAACGTGCCGAAATGGATACGGGACCGAAGCCTCAGCCTCGCGGCGATCACGCTGTTCGCGTTTGCGTTCGTGGGGCAGGTGCTGACGGGGCGGGCGGAGTACAACAGCGCCCAGGAAGCGCACGGCGAGCAGCCCGTGACGCTGGTGGAGTACTTTGGCACCGGCCACTTCGGCGAGGCGACGCTGGAGAACTGGGAATCGGAGTTCCTGCAGATGGCGGTGTTCGTCTTCCTCACCGCCTTCCTGGTGCAGCGCGGCTCGGCCGAGAGCAAGAAGCCGAGCGACGAGGAGGGCGCCGGCGAGGAGCCCAGCGACGAGGACCCGCGGCTGCACCGGAACGATCCAACCGCGCCGTGGCCCGTGCGCCGCGGCGGAATCGCGCTGGCGCTGTACAGGAACTCGCTCTCGATCGTGCTGTTCCTCCTCTTCGTGGCGTCGTTCTGGGGCCACGCAGCCACGGGCGCGGCGGAGTACAGCTCGGAGCAGGCCGCTCACGGCGAGCCGGGAGCCAGCACGCTCGGCTATCTCGCCACCTCGCGCTTCTGGTTCGAGAGCTTCCAGAACTGGCAGAGCGAGTTCCTCTCCGTCTTCGCCATCGCGGTCCTCTCCATCTGGCTCCGGCAGCAGCACTCGCCCGAGAGCAAGCCCGTCCACGCGCGGCACGAGCAGACCGGCGAGGAATAACAGCGAGCCGGCACGCACACGCCCGCGCTAGAATCCCTTCCGTGATTCTGTAGAGCCCTTGACGACAATCGGTGAGCAAATACATCTTATTGCCGCCGCGAAACCTGATCCTGTGCACCCAGGACGCGCGCATGCGTCCGTGGCACCTGGGAATTCAACAGGCCCTGTCCGACCGTTGAATGGACAACCGCTGCTCCGGCCGATGATTGAACTTGCCGGCACCTTCCCGCCCGCTCCCCATCCATTCTGACACACGCATCGGCTGACGCTAGCCGACCACTGCGTAGATGGACACCACTGCGCAACCTTGATCGACATTCGCATTCAGGCGCACCGCCGCGCCTGCCCCGGGGCACCCTGCCCCAACATCTTTCGGAGGACATCATGAAGCGTCTCACCTTGCTGCTCCCCACCTTTGCGCTCACTGCCTGCGGCGCACTCTTCAACGGCGGCCCCGCGAACGTCGCGATGAACAGCAACCCGGCCGGTGCAGAGATCTGGATCGACGGCACCAACCGGGGGATCACGCCCGCCACGCTCCAGCTCGCCAAGGGGAAGAACTACACCATCACGTTCCGGAAGGCCGGGTTCGCGGACACGAACTACGAGATCACGCGACAGGTGTCACCTACCTACGTGATCCTCGACGTGCTCGGCGGCCTCCTGCCGATCGTGGTGGACGCCGCGACGGGCAGCTGGTACGTCCTCTCCACCAAGGAAGTGAACGTGCAGCTCGCGCAGCAGCCGGTGGCGCAGGGGCAGCTCACCCCGCAACAGCTCGCCGCGCTCCGGCTCGGCACACCGGTCTCGGAGCTGATCGATACCCAGCGCATCCTCCGCGACGCCGTCCTGCGGTAGGCTCCGCGGTGGGGAAGAACGAAAGGGCGGGCGCCGACACCGGCGCCCGCCCCTCATTCTTGCGGCCCTGAGGACGCGCGTCTGGCCTGTTCGGGGCGCCGTAAGCCCGCACCGCGCCACGTGATGAACCGGTTTTCCACCACCGCTTGACCCCCGCTCCAACCCGCGCGTACTTCCATCCCCCACGGGCGAGGCCCGGCTCCGCGATCCGATTCCACGAGAACGCACCCGTTCTCTCGAGGACGGGCGCACCTCTAGGAATTCCGCTGAAATATGGGTATACTAACCAAGCGGGTAGTAGCACGCTGCTACCACAGGTCAAGCGATGGGTTCTAGTCGTGCGAGATCCACTCACGACCTCGCGACGATTCAGTATCTGGTGGCGCGGATGCGTTACCGGGTTTATGAGGACCCATCCGAGTATACCGTACTCGGCCTGGATCAGCACGATATCCGCGAGGTGGTTGCGCTCCTGACCCCCGCGCACGCCCAGAAGACGATGCCAAGCAGCAAGTCGCCTGGCGCGATGCAGGACGTGTACAGGGTTCGGTACGAGGGCATTCCGTTGTACATCAAGTTCGACCTGAGCCGCGACCCTCGCACAGGCGAGCCTCGGCTCGCGATCATCCTCTCCTTCAAGCGAGATACGTCGCCATGACCGAACGATGCCACGTTTGCGACAGTGAGGCGCAGATGGTCCGCGAGCCGCGCGAAGTCCTGCTCGGCCAGCGCGCGGTCACGGTGGAAGGCGAGTTCATGAGGTGCTCGGGGTGCGGGGAGACGTTCTTTCTCCCTGAGCAGGCGGACGCGCTGCAGCGGCTCGCGGCGGACCAGGTCAGGCGCGAAGACGGCCTCCTCGCTACCGGCGAGGTGAAAGCCTTTCGTGAACGCCTCCGGATCTCGCAGGCCGAATTCGAGCAGTTGCTCGGCACCGGGCCTAAGACGGTAGTACGGTGGGAGCGCGGCACCGTGACGCAGAGCTCGACTGCGGACACCCTGATGCGCGTCCTCATGAAGCATCCCGACGCTCTCCACGACCTCGCACTGGAGCGGGGGGTGAGGATCGGAACCGGGTACTTCGGGGAGAGCGTCGTGGGATCTGGGCCGGTCACGCCTTGAAGCTCCGAAGGAAGAAGGAGCGAGGGGCGAGCGCCAGCATCGACGCCCGCCCTGGTCCGCAGTTCCTCCCCTCGCGGCGGCGGCCAACTTAGGCGCTATAAGCCCGAACGGTACAAAGGGATTAAGCTTACCCCTCCGCGTGATCTGCTCCAGACTTGCACCGTCTTCAATCAGCCGATCTGCTCATTGCGATATTGCCAAGGGCGGGCCCCAGTTTGCGAGCATCTAACGGATGAATAGCACCAAGACTTACGTGCGCTCGGCGCCTCACCTATCGCTATCGTCTATAGCGGATCATTCGCGGCGTGAGGAGCCGCTCGTTTTCATGATTGCTGATGGTGAGCACTGTGCTGGGTTCCAGAGCCGGTGTCATCCGCCGCGTCGTCAAGATTATCTGCCAGGGAAGATCAGCCGGGTCAGCGCCCCGGCGAACGACGTCGTCAACCGCTTCTTTTTGGAACGATGCCAAGTAATTGAGCAAGTCGTCGTGATTGCGATCGTTGAGGTCGCCCACCGCTGGCGAGTCGATAACCAGCAGCCGGGGGAAAAATGTCTCCTCCTCTAAGGACAGGCGGAGCATTGCGAGGTGGTAACAGGTCACAGCCAATCCCGTGAATGCCACGCCGGAATGCCGATACAAGTTCCCATTGATCTTAGGCATTAACGTCACAGGATCGATGGTAACCGACTTCAGATCCGGAAACCGCACTGCGTAGAGGATTTCTCGGTAGAGTTCGCGTAAGCGTGATCTACGTGCGCGCGCACGGCCCCGGGCACTTTCAACTTTGTCTTCCAGTTCCTGCACTTCGTTCAGAGCCGCCTCCCATTGTTCGCGAATGCGCTCTGCCGAGATTCGGCTTTCCAACGCACGACGTGCAGTGACCCAGTTCGCCTCTGCCGTCGCAACTTCGGCTGACACTTGCACGAACTGGTCAAGCAGCGGGCTGACGAAGCTGCGAGACTGAGTTTCGAGCTCAGCCCCGAGCACTCCCTCCTTCTCACGCAGCTCCACCAACGATTCATCCGTGCGGCCGATCTCCGCCCGGACATCTCGTAAAACGCGCTCAGCCTCGTCCGCTTGGAGTGCGATATCAGCTGTGCGCGCCAAAAAGCGAGGCGAAGCATCGGAATGGTTCCGGAGCGGCCTATTGCAGAGTGCACATCGCGAATGGTCTTCACGCTGCCGCATCTCAGGTGTTACCGTAAGCAGGCACCGGGGACAATCTTGAAAGTCAACAGTGCTCAGTATCATCTCTGACGTCTGGAGCCGCCGCGCTTTGGTCAAGTCAGCCCTGAGGGACGCTGATAATGCGGTTAACCGCTCGACCTCCCGGATAAGCGCAACTCGCCTCCTTTCAAGTTCGTTCCTTCTGCTACCGATTCGAAGCAGTTCGGCTCTTAGTTCTTCGAGGCGCCCCCGCACTTCTTCGGAGGCGTTTTCTCCCGCGCGCATGCGGTCTTGCAAAGCAGCTCGGCGCTCGCGTGTCGCTTCGAAGGTTCGTTGCGTTTCCTTCACCTGCTCGGTCGCGAGCGTCACGTCTGGGATACCGCTTGATTCAAGAAAGCGTATCACAGCATCATACCGCGAACGGAGCGTGTCTGCGCGCGTCTTGATATCACCTAACACCGCGGCGCGGCGGAAGAACGCTTCTGGAATGATGCCGGTGAGGAACCCGATTATATGCGTTCGGCGAATTGGAGGCATCTTGTCGATGAGCGCGCCAAAACTATCCCGCTGATGAAGGATGAAGGCGCGCATCAAATTGGGAAACGATAGAGGCTCAACGTCCTTATCTCCCTTGGGTGCCATGACCTCCGGAATACGCAAGCGCTGGAGCATTACGCCGGAAACCTCCTCGACCGCGACGGTTTCTCCAGGTGTGGAAGATATCCCTTTGGCGTACGGGCGATCTCGAAGCGTTAGCCGTGCCCCCATCTCCTGCAGCGAACGCTCAAGGGTCATTACTTCACCGTTGGTTTCGACCTCTATCCACAGCGTGCGGAGCTTCGTGGCGATCGGAGCAAAATGGAAGTTTTCACGGCTCTCTTGTCGTACGCCGAGCCCGTGCTGAATCAGTTCAACAAACCCCGTTTTTCCAGCTTTGTTCGTATAGCGGGCTTCATCTGAGTTCTCCGCTAACGATGGCACTGGATCTTCGGTGACAGAAGCCGCGTAAACAACATTGAGGCCAGAGTTTAGTCGGAGGTCCAAGCCTAGTGAACCCTCAACTACGATTCGGTTGATTCGGAGTTCAGGTGAGAGCATGAGTTCAGATTGTTGCGCCGAGGTCTCGATGAACCACATCCGGGAGGTGGTTATATATAAAATCTTTAAGTTGGGTTCCCGTCACCCTCGGAAACACCCGTTGTATCAAACGAGCCCTCAAAATAAGATCCCCGTTGGAAGGGACTTTCCCAAGCATCTCGGCGGCAGCAAAACCGTCCGGGGTCAATCGGAAGGTTTCTGTGCCCCGGGCATCTAGTTCAACTGAGATCAAGCGCTTCCCTATCAGGTAGGCGAGCGTTACGTAGTAGGCGTGATCCCACGGCCCGTAGCGATACCGGACCATCCTGGACTCGACTGTATTCGCATCTTCGATTCGATCCAACCCGAGTTCTGCCGCACCAACGTTGATGCGGAGGCGAATCTGCGCAGCGCGCGCGAGGTACGCTGGATAACGCAAGAAGAAGTCGATCTTTGCAAGTAAGGTCCGACCTTTGACGCCGGGCCGCCGGGCGGGCCCCGCCGCACGAGGGGTCCCGCAAAACCGGATTAGGATTAGCAACCGCGCGGCGTGCAGGAAAACCGGGTCCGCAGGCGCAACGATGCTCACTCGCTGACGGTGGTTCGAGCGCGGTGCCACCAAGACGCGCAGTCATTGGTCGTATCCCAGAGAATTCCGATACGAAAAGATTCATCGTGCTGGAGTGCTTCTGGGAGCTCACGTTGAGCAAGGTCGGCAAGGGGTTGATCGAGAGATTCCCACAGCGCAGGGCCGAACGCATTGGTTTCAGGCAGTTCCCGGCTGAGCCGCATCCGGAGGCGCCCGTGACGGTTGAGTGCTGCGGTTGTGTATCGAGTGATTTCGCGTGTAGCTCCCTGGACCTCCATCTCGCGAACTACCCCTTTCGCGTGCATCCACTCTCGATTGAACGTGGGCTTCATGGTCGGATCAAAGCCACCGAGGTGCAGCTTTTTCTCGAGGACCGTTGTACCTGGGACTGCATCGAGGCTCGGAAGCGACTCAGGTACCGGTAGGGGGCTAAGAAGCGCTCCTATATCCGCCGCCACGATCTTCCGTGTTGCGCGGTCAGTACCCTGTCTCACCCGATCGGAGATCAGCTTGACGAGCCGATCAAACAAATTCCTAAGTTGAGCAATCCCTCGGGCTGGGAGTCCTGGACGGTAGAGATCTAACGCGCGATCAAGAGCCGCATAATCTGGATCCCCCCGCAGTACAGGCGAGTTCGTGTCCACGTAGGTGCTTAACAACAATTCCCACGCTTCGTGTTCGCCCAGCGACTCATGATACTCAGCTAGCATGATCGCCATCACCCGCGGGCAAACACGTGCGCGCAACTCGGCAAGCAACGCCGTCTCGTCTGGGGTCAGAGGATTACCCTGCCCAAGGGTGAGTAGTAGTTCCTTGAGTCGGTATAGTGAACCATATGAGCGTCCGGATGCTGGCCGTGGGTCGGCGCTACCATCAGAAACGAAACGAAAACGACAAGGCCGCCCGACCGCATGTCTCCGGTGGTAAAGCGCGCAAAGGATTGGGAGTACATCAGCTATGGTCCAGAAGCCCACTGACTCGTCACGAGTCTTAACTTGAATTAACTCGTCGTAGTCACGATGCTCTAGCGAGATGTCTTCGACCCATTCCGGAATTACCGCTTGGATGCCTGACGTGGGGTCCAGCATCTGGATGCAAAGATCAGCTGTATACTCGACCTGTGAGGCTAGGCGGTCAATAGTATCTGAGCCCTGATCGCCGTAGAGGCGGAGAACCAGTTCTTTGACGTGACGCATACAGAATCAATCCAGGGGGGGAAGGGTCCGCACACTCATATAGCCTGTCCTGATGCGGCGAATACAAGTGCGATGGTGCACCGGGCGTTTAGCTAACCCATGGACCGCATCTATTCTAAGGTGCGAACATGTGCGACGTGCAGCAAGGGTAACACTGAGTTCTCGGTCCAGGGGAACCCACTCGGATCAGAGAAAACGATGTGGTCACAGAGCGGTTCCATGCTGTGTCGTTCCATTACGCTGCAGCGATTTGACAGTCCGGAGTTAAGCTGACAACCGCCGCTACTCCGTATTGCTTTCAGTAGACGCCGATGCGGGATGGATTCTGCTCCAACAAACAGGACGGCAATCAACAGGGCGGGCGCCGACATCGGCGCCCGCCCCTCGCTTCCCGCCCAACCGATGCGCTCAGTGGCCGCCGGTCGCGGCGGAGGCTGCGGCGGCGCCTTCGGGGACGGGGAGGAAGAAGAAGGCGATGCCCAGGATGATGTACACGGCCAGGAGCTGCACGCCCTCCATCCAGTGGCTCTCGCCGTCGTTGGAGCAGAAGGCCATGATCCCGGCCGACGCCACCACCGCCAGCACCTCCAGCGGGGTGAAGATCAGGTCCATGAGACCCTTGCCGCCGATGAAGTAGCTGAGGAAGACCAGCACCGGGGCCACGAAGAGCGCCACCTGGATCGACGAGCCGACGGCGATGTTGATCGCGGCGTCCATCCGGTTCTTGGCGGCCATGAGGATGGCGGTGGAGTGCTCGGCCGCGTTGCCGATGATGGCGACCACGATCACGCCCACGAACACCTCGCTCCACCCCAGCGACTCGGCGGTGTGCGTCGCCGCGCCCACCAGGAACTCGGCCATGACGGCCACGCCCACGGTGGCGATCAGGAGCTTGCCGATGGAGCGCCCAAGCGGCGGGTGCTGGTGCCCGGGCTCCAGCTCCGCCGCGCCGCCCGCGTCACCCATGTACAGGTGGCGGTGCGTGCGCAGGGTGAAGAAGAGCGACGCCACGTAGGTGAGCATCAGCACCACCGAGATCTCGAACGACAGGTTGCGCTCGGCGGCGCGCGCCGTGTTCCCCACCAGCATGTGGAAGACGGCCGGCACCACCAGCCCCACCGCGCTCAGCACC
>DASVTZ010000237.1 GCA_036387335.1 Longimicrobium sp. | reverse complement strand
CTCGCGGCCCCTCCCCCAAACCGCGGGGGAGGGGCGTTGGGGCACGCGCATTGGCGCGCGGTGGCCGGCGGCGGCGCAACGGACGGCACGGGCAGCCACGCGGGGCGGCCCCTACGGGTCTGGGTGCAGCCAGCGGGGGTCGCGGTGCGGCGAAGGCGGGCAGACACGTGGGTCTGCCCCTACGCGTTCGGTGCGGAACATGGGCGGCGGTGCGCGGTAGGGCACGGGCGCGATAAATCGCGCCCCTACCGGATCTGCGCAACGCACGCGCCGTTCTCCCCCTCCCCCGCCCTGCGCCCCCGCAGGCGGGGGAGGGGATCGGGGGGAGGGGGCCCTCCGCGACCCACGCCCCCTCTCTCGATGACAGGAGGGCGCAGCCCTCTCCTGTTATCGGGAGAGGGGGCAGGCGAGTGTAACGAGCCGGGGGTGAGGGCCCTCCCTCAGCGCTTCAACCCGTAATACGCAACCATCT
The DNA here is from genome assembly GCA_036387335.1 of Longimicrobium sp. Lineage (NCBI taxonomy): Bacteria > Pseudomonadati > Gemmatimonadota > Longimicrobiia > Longimicrobiales > Longimicrobiaceae > Longimicrobium > Longimicrobium sp. Next base: position 23,588 of record DASVTZ010000237.1, on the reverse strand, counting down.
TGTACACCAGCTTGGCCGCCACGAAATCCGGCGCCGCGTTGCCGCCGATCGGGGCGAGCTCGACGACGTCCGCGCCGACGACGTTCTTTTCGGTGAAGACGCGGCGGAGGAGCTTCATGGTGGGGTACCAGGTCATCCCGCCTGGCTCGGGGGTGCCGGTGGCGGGCATCAGCGAGGGGTCGAAGTAGTCCACGTCGAAGGTGATGTAGACGTCGTCGCCCAGCGCGTCCATGGCGCGGCCGATCCACTCCTCGTTGTCCCACATCTCCTCGGCGAAGATGGTGGTGATGGCGGGGGCGCGCTCGCGCATCAGCGCCCGCTCCTCGGTGGTGATGGCGCGGATGCCGACCTGCACCAGGTCCGCGTCGTCGATGCAGCGGGCCATCACGGCGGCGTGCGAGTAGGGGGAGCCCTCGTACTCCATCCGCAGGTCGCCGTGCGCGTCGAACTGGAGGACGGAGAGACGGCGGCCCTGCAGTCGCGCGGCGTTGGCCAGTACCGGGGCGCTGGAGATCGAGTGCTCGCCGCCCAGGCCGATCACCAGCCGGTCCCCCGCGGCCGCGAGGATGGTGTCGTACGCCTCGCGCAGCTCGCGGACGGCCGCCTCGGGGCCGGCGGAGCTGAGGTGGATCGCGGGGAGAGTGCAAACGCCGACGGCGGGGCCGGGCTCGCCGTCCAGCTCCTGGTCGTACAGCTCGATGTAGCGCGACGCCTCCAGGATGGCGGCGGGGCCCAGCTTGGTTCCGCCCTGGTACGACACGGTGGACTCGTACGGGATCGGCAGGATCACCACCCCCGCGTTCTCCCACCCGGCGGCGTCGCCCTCCAGGCCCAGGAAGTTGCGGGGAAGCTCCCAGGGGAGGTCCTTCAGTGCTTCGGGAAGCTGGCTGCTCATATCGGGTCCGGCGCTCGGGTTCGATGGAATCGGCCGGGCAAAAGAACGGGTGCGCCCCCGTGCGTCAACTGCACGAAGAGGAGGCCGCGTCCCAATGCGGCCTCCCCTCTTCCGTACTCTCCCCGCGTCTCCGCGCCTCCGCGTGAGACTTCCGTCAGCCTACCACGCCGGGCAGGTAAGCCCCGTGTACGAAAGCGTCACGCCCTGCTCCTGGCACTCAGCGCAGAGGCCGTGGATCTCCAGGCGATGGCGGGAGGGGGCAAAGCCGTGCTCGCGCGAGACGGCGTCCTTGATGCGCAGCAGCTCCGGGCTGCGGAACTCCGTAACCTTGCGGCAGTGGGTGCACACCAGGTGGTCGTGCACCGGCTGCCCGCCGAAGAGGTGCTCGTAACGCTTGAAGCCGTCGCCGAAGTCGTGGTCCTCCACCAGTCCGCTCCGCACCAGGATCTCCATGGTGCGATAGATGGTGGCCTTGCCGATGCGCTCGCCCCGCTCCCTGAGGCGCGCCTCGATCTCCTCGACCGAGAGGTGCTCGGTGGTGCTGAACACCACGTCGGCCACCACCTCGCGCTGCTGCGTGACCGGGAGCCCCTGCTGCTTCAGGTAGCGCCGGAAGAGTGGGAGGTACGGCGAGGCCGCCGGGGGTGAATCGAGGGTCGCTACCGACATGCTGGGCTCCTTGCGGGAAAGCTCGCCGACTTCACGGCACCCCAACGATAATCATTCTTGTTAGCGGGGGTCAAGCATCCCGGCGAGCTCGGCCAGCAGACGGGCCCATGCGGCGGGGTCGCCGCCCACGTCGCGCACCTCGGGGGTCTCGGTGCCACCGCCCAGCCGGCGCACCATCCCGTCCACGATGCGGTCCAGCCGGTCCGGGGGGACGGTGCCTTCCTCCTGGCGCGTGTCCACGCGGCGCGTCTTGCCGCCCTTGAGCGCCTCGGCCTCGTAGGTGAGCGTGTGCAGGGTGCGGCGCTGTCCCCGCGCATCCGGCTCGGCGAAGAGGGCGAGGACGGCCAGCCCGCTTTCCCGCGCGCCGAGGGAGCGTGCCGGGAAGATCCACACCTGGTCCACCTGCTCGGGCGGCGTCTGCTCCGCGGCCGCGGCCAGGGCGGCGGCGAGGTGGGGGTTGGGGGGAAGCACCTCAGGCGGGCTGCCGCGAGGCGACCTCGATCTCCACGTAGTGGCGCAGCACGTGGAGGAAGTCCTGCGCGTTGGTGATGACGCCGAACGCCTGGTGGGTGCCGCGGTCCTTGAGCTTGGAGACCACGAACTCCGACGAGTCCACGCAGATGGTGGTCAGCGGGCGCACCTCGCCCGTGTCCTCCCGCCACACGTACGAGGGCAGCATGTTGCCCGTGGCGATGGAGTGCAGCGCCGTGGCGATCATGATGACGCCGGTAGCGCGGCGCGTGTACTCCTTCATCGTCTCCTGGCAGACGATGGCGTCGGTCAGCGTGTCGGGAAGCGGCCCGTCGTCGCGGATGGAGCCGGCGAGGACGAAGGGGACGCCGGAGGTCACCAGCGCGTGCATGATCCCCTCCGTCACCACCCCCTGCTCCACCGCCGCGCGGATGGAGCCGGCCGCACGCACGCGGTTGATGGCGCGCATGTGGAAGCCGTGCCCGCCGATCATGGGGAGCCCCCGCGAGTTCATCCCCAGCGTGGTGCCCATGGTGGCCGACTCGATGTCGTGCACCGCCACCGCGTTGCCGCCGAACATCACCCCCACGTAGCCGTTGCGGATGAACCAGGCCAGCGTGTCGCGCCCCCGCGAGTGCAGCACGGCGGGGCCCACCACCCACACGAAGCAGCCGCCGCGCTCCTTCTCCTCCACCAGGATGCGCGCCATCTCCGCGTAGTCGGTCGGCTTCTCGCGCGACACTTCGGACGACATGAACTTGAACTCGCCTTCGGGTCCCTGGTCCGGGTCGCCCATGAGCCCGGCCACGTGCACGAAGATCCCCTCGGAGCCGTCCTCCGCCATCCCCATGGCCACCTGCTGCCCGGCGCGCACGTAGCGCCCCTCCAGCACCCGCGGCACGCCGTCCGGGTCCAGCACCAGGGCCGCGTCCATGCGCGGGTCACGCGGGAGCCGCCACTCCCCGCCGGTGTGCACGTAGGTGGGGAGGTTGGTGGTGGAGAAGAAGCCTTCCGGAAGGACGCCGTCGGCGGGCGCCGGGGCGAAGCGTGCTTCGGGCGCGGACTGGAAGCGCGGCTGCGAAAAGTCCGGTGCGCGGTACATGGGGAACGATCTCGGCTGGGGTCTGGAGGGCCGCTCGGACTGCGCGGAAGCGGGCATCCGCGCGGCGCGGGGCCGGACGGAAAAGGTAGCGGGGGGCCCCCGCGGCGGACAAGCCGGGGGCGGGGTCTTTCGCTCCGGGGCGCGAGGGTCCAAATTGCGCCCCCGCAACGCACAAACCGCAACGCTCCCAACCCCGGAGGCCGCACTGGCTACCGACTGGACGATCGAGGACTCCCGCGAGCTCTACAACGTGGAGGGGTGGGGGGTCGGCTACTTCGAGATCAACGACAAGGGGCACGTCGCCGTGCGCCCCACGCGCGAGGATGCGCGCGAGCTGGACCTGTTCGAGATCGCCATGGACATGGAGGCGCAGGGGGTGCGCCTTCCGCTCCTGCTGCGATTCTCGGACATTCTGCGCACCCGCATCGAGACGCTTACGGAGCGCTTTCAGCACGCCATCAAGGAGTTCGACTACGAAGGGGGCTACACCACCGTCTACCCCATCAAGGTGAACCAGCAGCGCCACGTGGTGGAAGAGATCGTGGCGTTCGGCAAGGCGCACGGAGTGGGGCTGGAGGTGGGGAGCAAGCCGGAGCTGCAGGCCGTGCTCGCCCTCACCGAGAGCGCGGACCACCTGATCGTGTGCAACGGCTACAAGGACGAGGAGTTCATGCGCCTGGCCATGATGGGCCAGAAGCTGGGGCACAAGGTGCTCATCGTCATCGAGAAGCTGAGCGAGGTGGAGACGCTGCTGCGCGTGGCCGACGAGATCGGCGTGGTGCCGACGCTGGGCGTGCGCATCAAGCTCACCACCACCGGCAGCGGCCGCTGGAGCGAGACGGCGGGGGAGAAGAGCAAGTTCGGACTCAACGCGTCGCAGGTGGTGCGCGTGCTGGACAAGCTGGAGGCGGCGGGGCGGCTGGACACGCTCAAGCTGATCCACTTCCACCTGGGCTCGCAGATCCCGGACATCCGCAACATCAAGCTGGGGATGGCGGAGGTGGCGCGCTTCTATGTGGAGCTGCGCAACATCGGCGTGGGGATCGAGTACGTGGACGTGGGCGGCGGGCTGGGGGTGGACTACGACGGGTCGCGCTCCACCTCGTCGGCCAGCGTCAACTACAGCGTGCAGGAGTACGCCAACGACATCATCTACGGCCTGGCCGAGGCGTGCCGCGAGAACGAGATCCCCATGCCGCACGTGATCAGCGAGAGCGGGCGCGCCCTCACCGCGCACCATGCCCTGCTGCTGATCAACGTGGTGGACCTGGAGACGCAGGTGGCCGGCGAGCCCGAGCCCGTGGACGAGGACGCGCACGCGCTGGTGCTGGAGCTTGCGGCGACGCTGAAGGAGGTGGGCGTCCGCAACACCCGCGAGGTGTACCACGACACCTCCTTCGCCAAGCAGCAGATGCAGCTCTTCTTCAACAGCGGCTCGCTGTCGCTGCGGGAGCGGGCCGCGGCGGAGCGCTACTGGCTGGCGATCATGAACCGCGTGGCCGACGAGGCTCGCAAGGACCCGGAGGAGTACGAGGACATCCTCCCCGAGCTGGAGTCGGTGCTGATCGACCGCTACTTCTGCAACTTCTCGCTCTTCCAGTCGCTCCCGGACTCGTGGGCGATCGACCAGCTCTTTCCCATCATGCCGATCCACCGGCTGGGGGAGGAGCCCACGCGGCGCGGCACGCTGCAGGACGTGACCTGCGACTCGGACGGCAAGATCGACAGCTTCGTGGGGTGGCGTAAGGCCAAGCCGTCCCTCGAGCTGCACACCTTCCACCCGGACGAGCCGTACATCCTGGGGATCTTTTTGACGGGCGCGTACCAGGAGATCCTGGGCGACCTGCACAACCTGTTCGGCGACACCAACGCCGTGCACATCCGCCTGGCCGAGGGCGGCTACGAGATCGGCGACCTCGTGCACGGCGACACGGTGACCGAGGTGCTGAACTACGTGCAGTTCAACGCGCAGGACCTGATCGCCACGTTCCGGAAAAAGGTGGCGAACGCGCGACTGCCCCGGGCGCAGGCGAACCGCTTCATCGCCGACTACGTGGACGGGCTGGCGGGGTACACGTATCTGGAGTCGGAGGTGGAGTAGGCCCCACCCCCAGCGTCGCTCCGCGACGCATCCCCCTCCCCCGATACTGCCCGGGGGAGGGGGTTTGGGTTGGGTGGTGCGGGTGGCGGGCGGCGGTGTGGCGGCGGGCACGGGCAGCCACGTGGGGCGGCCCCTACGGGGTTTCGGGGTAACGACGGGTTCGGAGGGGCGGCGGACACGGGCTACCGGATCGCGGCAATGCAGGCAGATGCAAGCAACCGCCCCCTCCCCCAGGCAGTTTTGGGGGAGGGGGATGCGTCGCGGAGCGACGCTGGGGGTGGGGGCGAAACTTCCCCCGCGCCGCCGCCGTAACGCACCTGGTCCCGGAAGAGGCCGGGTTACGCACGCACCTGGAAAGGCGAGGGCACGGTGAGAAATCCTCGAATTGCGGCTCTCCTGAGCCTCCTGATCCCTGGGATCGGGCAGATCTACAACGGCAAGTTCCTGCGCGGGCTCTTCTGGCTGATCGTGACGCCGGGGATGTGGATCGGAACCGGCGGGCTGCTCGGGTGGGTCTGCCACCTGATTGCCGCGTACACCGCGTACAACTACGCCAAGGAACACCCCTACCGCTGACTCGCGGGAGGGATGGATGACGAAGGGGCGGCCCGCTGCAGCGGGGCGCCCCTTCGTCCTGTCAGCCGGCGCTGCGGGCGGCGGCGAGGACGGGTGGGGCGACCTCGTCGATGCCGCCGGGGATCAGCGCGCCGGCGGCTTTCACGTGCCCGCCGCCGCCGAAGCGCCGCGCCAGGCGGTTGACGTCCGCCGCGCCGTTGGAGCGGAAGGAGACCTTGGTGTCGCCCTCGCCCGTCTCGCGAAAGAGCATCGCCACCTCGGTGCCCTCGATGGAGCGCACGTGCTCGATGAGGCCGTCGAAGTCCTCGCCGGTGGCGCCCAGGCGCGTGGCGGTGTCGGCGCGCACCGTCATCCAGGCGATGCGCGCCTCCGGGTCCGTGCGCAGGGTGGCGAGCGCCTCGCGCAGCAGCTCCAGGCGGCGCAGCGGGGCCGTGGCGAACATGCGGCGGTACACCACCTCCGTGTCGATGCCGCGGCCCAGCAGCTCCGCGGCCACCGCGTGGATACGCGGGGTGGTGTTGGAGTAGCGAAAGGAGCCGGTGTCGCTCACGATGGCCACGTACGCGCCCAGCGCCGAGGCGTGCGGCACGGTGTCACCCGCCAGCGTGATCAGGTCGTACACCATCTCGCCGGTGGCGCCGGCGGAGGGGTCCTGCACGGCGGTGTCGCCCACCACCTCACTGCCGGCGGGGTGATGGTCCACCACCAGCGTGCGGTCGGGCGGGAGGTGCTCGGCCATGGCGCCCACGCGCGGCGGCTCCGAGGTGTCCAGGACGACGAAGAGGTCGGCCTCCGCGAGCGCGGCCTCGCCCTCGGGGGTGCCCATCTCGGCCACCACGTCCTGCCGGTGCAGGCAGAAGCGGAAGAGGTCCGGGAAGGGGGTGGGGTTGACGATGGACACCTCGATGCCGCGCGACTCCAGCCACGCCGCCATGGCCGCCTGCGAGCCGCTGCCGTCGCCGTCCGCGCCCACGTGGGTCACCAGCACCACGCGGCGGGCCGCGAGGAGGCGCTGGAGGACGCGCCGCAGCGGAAATGCGCGCGATTCGGGAACGGCGAGGAGGTCGTGGCTCGGCATCAGCGGCGGGCGCAGGGCGTACGCGGGGCGGGATCGCCCCCGGTGCAGCGCGTGGATGGTACGCCCCCGCGCGCCCCGCCGCAACCGTCGCGGCGCACACATTGCGGCCAACCGTCCGAACGAACGCTTGAACCCACGCCACACGCGCGTTACATTGCCGACTTCAAGCGAAGCCACGTCCCGCTCCCTCCCATTCCGCCCCGTGACGCAGCACGCGGAAGCCCCGGCTCCACACGCGGCCCCCACCGGACCGCTTCGTACGCGCGCCCTCGGTCCCGGCGCGCTCGTTTCCAACCCCACGGCGGACGCCGATCCGCCCAGACCGGAGCAGCCATGAACTATTTCGCCCGCAAGAACATCGACCAGTTGCAGGCGGACGCGACCGCGGAGGGCGAGCACGCGCTGAAACGCGAGCTGGGACCGCTGAACCTGGTCTCGCTGGGGATCGGGGCCATCATCGGAACCGGCATCTTCGTGCTCACCGGCACCGCGGCCGCGCAGCATGCGGGGCCCGCCATCGTGCTGGCGTTCGTCTTCGCGGGGATCGCGTGCGTCTTCGCCGGTCTGTGCTACGCAGAGTTCGCGGCCATGATCCCCATCGCCGGCTCGGCGTACACCTACGGGTACGCCACGCTGGGCGAGCTGATCGCGTGGATCATCGGGTGGGACCTGATCCTGGAGTACCTGTTCGGCGCGGCGACGGTGGCGGCGGGGTGGTCGGGGTACGTCAACTCCTTCCTGCACGACCTGGGGATCAAGCTTCCCCCCTACCTCACCAGCCCCACGGGCGAGCTGGTGCAGGCGCCAGGCTCGGAGACGTGGGTGCGCAAGACGGCGGCGCTGGCCGAGTCGCTCTCCAAGCAGGGGGTGGACATCAACACCCTGCCGCAGGCGAACGGCGGCTTCAACGTGATCGCCGCGCTCGGCATCTTCGCGGTGACGGTGCTGCTGGTGATCGGCATCAAGGAGTCCGCCCGCTTCAACAACGCGGCGGTGGCCATCAAGCTGGGCGTGGTGGCGGCGTTCATCCTGGCGGGCGGCTACTACGTGCTCACGCACTGGGGCCAGTCGGTGGACCACTGGACGCCGTTCATCCCCACCAGCACGGGCCCCGGGCAGTACGGCTTCAACGGCATCATCGCGGCGGGCGGCGTCATCTTCTTCGCCTACATCGGCTTCGACGCGGTCTCCACCACGGCGCAGGAAGCCAAGAACCCGCAGCGGGACATGCCCATCGGCATCCTGGGGTCGCTGGTCATCTGCACCGTGCTGTACATCCTGGTGTCGGGGATCATGACGGGGATCGTGGAGTACCCGCGCCTCAACGTGGGCGAGCCGATCGCGGTGGCCATCGACGCGACGGGGTACACCTGGCTGGCGCCGTGGATCAAGATCGGCGCGATCGCCGGTCTCTCGTCCGTGATGCTGGTGATGCTCATGAGCCAGCCGCGCATCTTCTACACGATGTCGCGCGACGGGCTCCTTCCGCCGCTGTTCAGCCGCCTTCACCCGCGCTTCCGCACGCCGCACATCAGCAGCGCGCTGGTGGGCACGGTGTGCGCGCTGCTGGCCGGCTTCTTCGACGTGTCGGAGCTGGGGCACCTGGTGTCGATCGGCACGCTGCTGGCCTTCTGCATCGTGTGCGGCGGCGTGTGGTACCTGCGCGTGAAGGAGCCGAACCGCCCGCGGCCGTTCAAGACGCCGTTCGTGCCGCTCTTCCCCATCCTGGGGATCGCGTCGTGCCTGTACCTGATGACGGGTCTGCCGCGCGAGGCGTGGGTCCGGCTCTTCATCTGGCTGGCGATCGGGCTGCTCATCTACTTCCTGTACGGCCGCATCAACAGCGTGGTGCAGCGTACGGGCGACGAGGCGCACGGCGGGCTGCAGGAGCCCCCGCGCCCCACGTTCACGGACGACAAGGACGGCTTCTGAGCCTTTCGTGAAGCGGTGAAGGCGGGCCGGGCGCGGAGTTTCCGTGCCCGGCCCGCTTGCGCTAACGGCTTCTTTCAGCCATCCTATCGCGCGCGCCACGGCGCCCGCGCTGTGCGCCCCCTCCCCCGCCCCACGGCGGCGGGACGGGTGTGCAAGCGGGCGCGTCCTTTTTTTCAGTAGCCCCAACACCGTCCACATGCATCCGATCGCATACGCTGTCCCCGCCCTTGGGGTGCTGGCCCTGGTCTACACCTTTGTGATGTCCGGGTGGGTTTCGAAGCAGGACGCCGGCAACGAGCGCATGAGCACCATCGCCGGCTACATCGCCGACGGCGCCCGCGCCTTCCTGAACGCGGAGTACCGCGTGCTGGCGATGTTCGCGGTGGTCGCCTCGCTCTTCCTGGGCTACCTGAGCTACGCCGACGAGCGGTCGCACCCGCTGATCATCGCGGCGTTCCTGATCGGCGCCCTCTTCTCGGCCGTGGCCGGGCGGATCGGGATGATCATCGCCACCAAGGCCAACGTGCGCACGGCGCAGGCGGCGCGCACCAGCCTGTCGAAGGCGCTCGACGTGTCGTTCGCGGGCGGCTCGGTGATGGGGATGGGCGTCGCGGGCCTGGCGGTGCTGGGCCTGGGCGGCCTCTTCATCGCCTTCTACGGCTTCTTCGTGCACGGCGAGTCGCCCAACGGCTTCCAGATGGAGCGTGCGCTGGAGGTGCTCACCGGCTTCTCGCTGGGCGCCGAGAGCATCGCGCTCTTCGCCCGCGTGGGCGGCGGCATCTACACCAAGGCGGCCGACGTGGGCGCCGACCTGGTGGGCAAGGTGGAAGCGGGCATCCCCGAGGACGACCCGCGCAACCCCGCCACCATCGCGGACAACGTGGGCGACAACGTGGGCGACGTGGCCGGGATGGGCGCGGACCTCTTCGGCTCGTACGTGGCCACCATCCTGGCGACGATGGTGCTGGGGCGCGAGGTGGTGGCCGGCGGCGACAACTTCGGCGGGCTGAGCCCCATCCTGCTCCCGATGGTGATCGCCGGGCTGGGGATCGTCTTCTCGCTGATCGGCATCCTGCTGGTACGCGTCAAGGAGGGCGGCGACGTGCAGGCCGCGCTCAACCGCGGCAACTACACCTCCATCGTGCTCACGGCCATCGGCTCGTACTTCCTGATCCGCTGGATGCTCCCGGAGTCGATGAAGATGCAGCGCCTGGGCTCGCAGGAGTTCGGGCCGATGGGCGTGTTCGGCGCGGTGGCGGTGGGGCTGGCGGTGGGCGCGCTGATGAGCATGATCACCGAGTACTACACGGCGATGGGCAAGCGCCCGGTGAACACCATCGTCCAGCAGTCGTCCACCGGCCACGCCACCAACGTGATCGGCGGCCTGGCGGTGGGGATGGAGTCCACCACGCTCCCCATCCTGGTGCTGGCGGGCGGCATCATCGGCTCCTACGAGTTCGCGGGGCTGTACGGCGTGGCGATCGCCGCGGCGGGGATGATGGCGACGACGGCGATGCAGCTGGCCATCGACGCCTTCGGCCCCATCGCGGACAACGCGGGCGGCATCGCGGAGATGAGCGAGCTTCCCGCCGAGGTGCGGCAGCGCACCGACATCCTGGACGCGGTCGGCAACACCACCGCGGCCACCGGCAAGGGCTTCGCCATCGCCTCGGCGGCGCTGACGTCGCTGGCGCTCTTCGCGGCGTTCATGGGGATCTCGGGGATCGACGTCATCGACATCTCCAACGCGCGGGTGCTGGGCGGCCTGTTCGTGGGCGCGATGATCCCGTTCATCTTCTCGTCGCTGGCGATCGCCGCGGTGGGGCGCGCGGCAATGGCGATGGTGCAGGAGGTCCGCCGCCAGTTCCGCGAGATCCCGGGGATCCTGGAGGGCACGGGAATGCCGGAGTACGGCCGCTGCGTGGCCATCTCCACCCAGGCCGCCATCCGCGAGATGATGCTGCCGGGCGCCATCGCCCTGATCGTGCCGGTGATCGTGGGCTTCACCATGGGGCCCGAGGTGCTGGGCGGTCTGCTGGCCGGTGTGACGGTGTCGGGCGTGCTGATGGCGATGTTCCAGTCCAACGCCGGCGGCGCGTGGGACAACGCCAAGAAGTCGTTCGAAAAGGGCGCCATGATCGACGGCGCGCTGGTGTACAAGGGCTCGGACGCGCACAAGGCCGCCGTCACCGGCGACACGGTGGGCGACCCGTTCAAGGACACCTCCGGCCCGTCGATGAACATCCTGATCAAGCTGATGTCCATCGTCTCGCTGGTGATCGCCCCGCACATCGCCGTGCGTCCGCCCGTGCGCGAGCCCGAGGCCCGGGCGCCGGTGGTGGCGCCGCCCGCGGTGGCGGCGACGGGCGTGGCGGCGCCGGTGGTGCCGGTGGTGCGGTAGGGGCCCCCTCCCCCCGGCCCCCTCCCCCGCCTGCGGGGGCGCAGGGCGGGTGAGGGGGAGAACCCCGTGCGCCGCGCGGATGCCTCGTAGGGGCGCGATTCATCGCGCCCGTGCCACGGGCGGCACCGAACCCCGCGGCGCTCGAGACCGCTTCAGCGGTCTTCCCGTGGTTCCAGCCGGGGGATTCATCCCCCGGTACCCGCGGCCGGTGTTGCGTCGAATACAGAAGGGCGGCCCCACACCGGGGCCGCCCTTCTTCTTTTCTGCCAATCGCGTCGCGCCTAGCGCCAGTCCATCAGCATGCGGCGGATGGTGTCGCGGTGGGTGCTCTCGTCGACGATCAGGTCTTCGAGCTGGATCTTGATGGCGATCTCGCCCGCGGCCTCGGCCTGCTCGATGCGGCGCGTGTACCGCTCGATGGTGTCCACCTCGCCCTGGAGGGCGTTCTCCAGCATCTCGCGGTTGTTCTTGGCCATCGGCACCGGCGCGGGCACCACCGTGGGCGTGCCGCCGAGCGCGACGATCTTGTCGGCGAGCAGGGCGGCGTGGCCCAGCTCGTCCGGGATCTCCGCCTCAAAGAAGTCGCGCAGCTCCTGCCGGTTCGGGCCCGTCACCAGCGCCGCGTACGTCCGGTACAGGATCACGGCCTGGTATTCGGCCGCAAGGTCCTCGTTCAATCCGTCGATCAGATCCTTCACGTCCGACATCGTTCCTCCCGATTTGAGCGGTTGTGGTTCGAATCCGGTGAGTCCTGAGTGCTAAGTCCTAAGTGCTAAACAGCGGTGTTCAGCACTCAGCACTCAGCACTTAGCACTTAGCACTTCCTTACGGCACCACCTCCCGTCGCTCCTCCGCCGACCGATACGCGGCCTCCACCAGCCTCAGAAGCTGCACGTGCTCGCGGGCGGAGGAGTCGGGCGGCTGCTCGCCGCGGACGACTTCAACGAAGTGCTGCAGCTCGCTGCGGTACGAGGCGGTGAACAGGTTCTCGCGGCCGGGCGGGAGTTGCGGCGTCACCTCGGTGAGGCCGGTGGACATCTCGCGGTACACCGCCAGCGGCGAGAGCGACGCGGAGCCGGCCGAGCCGAGCACGTGCAGGAACTGGCGGTCGCGCGCGGAAAGGAGGTTCCAGCTCGCCTCCAGGTTGATCACGCGGTCGCCCTCCAGACGCAACAGGAGGGCCGCGGCGTCCTCCACCTCGCTGCCGGCCGGGCGGTGCATCTGGGCCGAGATGCGCTCGGCTTTCGGGTGGTCCAGGATCCAGAGCGCCAGGTCCAGCATCTGGATGCCGAGGTCCATGAACGCGCCGCCGCCCGCCGCCGCCTTGCTCTCGCGCCAGGTGCGGCCGCGCGGCTGCGCGCGGTTCAGCCACCCCGCTTTGAGGTAGAAGACGTCGCCCAGCTCGCCGCTCTGCACGAAGGAGCGGATGGCGCGGGCGTCGGCGCGGAAGCGCTGGTTCATGGCCACCTGCAGCCGCCCCTCGGCGCCCTCCTCCGCCAGCACCCGCTCCACCCCGGCCGCGGTGAGGGCGAGCGGCTTCTCGCAGAGGACGAACTTCCCCGCCCGCAGCGCATCCAGGACGTTGTCCTCGTGGCGGTTGCTGGGAGTGCAGACGACCACGGCGTCCACGGTGTCGTCGGCCAGCACGTCGTCGGTGTCGCGCGCGCCGCTCGCGACGCCGAAGCGCTCGGCGATGGTGCGGGCGGTGCGCGGGTCCTTGTCCACCACGGCGGTAACCTCGACGCCGCGCATGCGGGTGAGGATGGGGAGGTGCACCACCTGCGCGATGGCGCCGGCGCCCAGCACCGCCACGCGCACGTTGCCGCGCGGGCTCACGGGCGCACCTCCGCCGCCGGCGCGCGGCGCTCGGGGAGGACGATGCTCCCCCCCACCCCTGCCCCGAACCAGTTTACGCCGCCGGCCAGCACGGCGCGCGCCTCGCCATGGATGCGGAGGCGTCCGATGGGGAACTCCACGCCGGCCATGGCGTTGAGCCCCGGTGTGATGGCGTCCAAGATCTCTTCCACGAAGGTGTTGTCGATGAAGTCGCCGCCGCCGTTCACCAGGTGGAGCCCGGCGCCCAGCCCCACGTACGGCTGCACCCGCAGCGGCCCGCCCACCAGGTACCGCGCATCCAGGTCGATCGAGAGGTCGCTGATGTCCACCTCGCCCAGGTCCAGTCCGGGGCACGGGGTGCCGCCCGCCTCGCACAGCTCCTGCACCCGCTGCCGCACGTGGCTGACCTCCTGGTCGCGCAGCTCCGTGGCCCAGAAGGTCATCGAAGGCGACACCCGCACCCGCGGTGCCAGCCTTCCGAGGTACGCGTTCAGGTGGACGCCCGTCGTGGCCTCGCTGCGCGCCGGCACCACCTGGTACAGCGTCGCCCCGAACCCCTGGAACTCCAGCGCGCGCAGCCCGAACTGCTGGCCCGCAGCGGGCGCGGCGAGCAGCGCGAGGGCGAGGGAGATGGGGGTGGCGCGTAGCATGGAGGAGAAGTGCGTTAGTGCGTTAGTGCGTTAGTGCGTTAGTGCGTTAGTGCGTTGCGAGTTGTGAGCAAACCCTTATGTCATCCTGAGGGAGCCGCCCAACAGAAGACAGCCGCACACCCAAGCTCCTGCGGCGACTGAAGGATCTAGCCGGCGAGGCAAGAGGCCCGAGCCGCACGCCAGACCCCTCGGTACGCGCAGTAGATCCTTCGCTCCGCGCCAGGCATCTCGGACGTGGATAGGGCAGTGCGGCGCGTCGCTCAGGATGACAAAGGTTCCTTGAGCGCACTCACGCACTCACGCACTAACGCACTTCCGTTAGTAGACTTTGCGGATCTCCGTCCCCGGATAGTACGCGCGCAGGATGGTGCGGTAGTCCTGGCCGGCGCGGGCGCGGCCCATGGCGCCTACCTGGCACATCCCGATCCCGTGGCCCCAGCCGCCACCCTCAATGACCACGCCGCCGTCCGGGGACATGCGGGCGTCGAACTTGGAGGAGTTCAGGATGCCGCCGCGCATCGGCGTCAGGATCCAGCGCACGCGATCTTTGCCCACGGTGAAGCGCCCGGCGTCCGTGTCGATCGTCATCGTGCGCACGCGGCCCGAGGGGGTGCGCGTGAGGACGCGCATGTCGGTCACGCGGGTGATGCGGCGCCCGCGCAGCGAGTCGGCCAGCGTCTTGTTGAGTGTGGAGACCAGCTCCGGACCCGTCCAGCGCTCCGTCCAGGTGAAGCGCGAGGAGCTGCGGTCGAAGGCCTCGCCCGTGGCCGGGTTCACGTCCACCACGGAGACGAGGTACGGGATCGGATTCTCGTTCCACACCTCGTCGATGGCGGCGGTGCGGCCGGCGCAGGTGGAGTGATAGTAGGCCACGATCGGCTGCCCGTTGTACTGCATCACCTCGCCCACCGTCCCGAGCACCGCCTCGGAGATCAGCGGCGTCTCGCCCGTCACGCCGCCGTACACCTGGTCCTCGACGGTCGCGTACACGTCGAACCCCTGCGCGCTGCGGCGTCCCAGGTAACGGACGGCGTAGGTGCGCGCGGCGACGGCCTGCGCCTTGGCGGCTTCCACGATCTCCGGCGTGACCACCCCGAGCTCCTTCGGCACCACGCCGAGGAGGTAGCTCTCCATGTCCAGGCGGTTGACGAGCGTAATGCCGCCGCGCGGGCTCTGCTGCACCACGAAGACGCCGCGGTACGGCTTGCCGCGCAGGCGCAGGATGCCCTCCGGCGCCTCGACGGTGAGCGGCGCGCGAAGGCCGGCCTGCGTGCGCCCGCCGCTGGTGCGCAGGCTGATTCCGTCGGCGGATGAGGAGAAGCGCACCGTCTCGCCGGCGTTCACGCGCGCCACCTCGCGCCCGTCCGCGGAGCGCACCACGAAGCGGTCGTCCGCGCCGACCTCCACCGATGCGCTGTCCACCACCAGCCCCACGGCCACCGGTGTTGCCAGCGTGGTGACGGCGTCGGGGACGCGCGCGGGGGGCGCGGGAGGCGCCGGCGCCGGTGCGGCCGGGGGCGCGGCGGGTGGCAGCGGTGCCGGGATCGGTCCGGGAGCGGCGGGCGGTGGAGAACAGGCCGCCGCCACCAGCAGGAACGCCGCGGCGGCGCTATGCCAGGGCTTCACGGAGCGCCTCGCGGGAGCGCTGGATCGTCTCGTCGACATCGGAATCGGTGTGGGCTGTAGATAGGAAGCCGGCTTCGAAGGCGCTCGGCGCGAAGAAGACTCCGCGCCGCAGCATCCCGTGGTAGAACCGCTGGAAGAGCGCCACGTCGCTGGCCTTCGCGTCTTCGAACGAGCGGATGGGTCCAGCGGCAAGGAACACGCCCCACATCGAGCCCAGGCTCCCGCCGGACATCGGCATGCCCAGCTCCGCGCCCACGCCGAGCAGCCCGTCCACCAGCCGCCGAGTGCGCCGCTCCAGCTCCGGGTACGGGTTCTCGTCCCGCAGGATGCGCAGCTGCGCCAGCCCGGCCGCCATTGCCAGGGGATTGCCGCTGAGGGTGCCGGCCTGGTACACGGGGCCCACGGGCGCGATGTGGTCCATGATGTCGCGCCGTCCACCGTACGCGCCCACGGGAAGCCCCGCGCCGATCACCTTCCCCAGCGTCGTGAGGTCGGGGCGGATGCCGAAGCGCTCCTGCGCCCCGCCGGGCGCCACGCGGAAGCCCGTCATCACCTCGTCCAGCACCAGGAGCGAGCCGTCCGCCTCCGTGATGCGCCGCAGCCCGGGGAGGAAGTCGTCGTCGGGCGCGATGAAGCCCGCGTTCCCCACCACCGGCTCCACGATCACGCACGCGATCTGGCCGGGGAAGGCGCGGAACGCTTCCTCCACGGCCGCGAGGTCGTTGTAGGGGGCGGTAAGGGTCAGCTTCGACAGCGCAGCCGGGACGCCGGGGGAGTTGGGGAGGCCGAGCGTGGCGACGCCGGAGCCCGCCTTCACCAGAAAGGAGTCGCCGTGGCCGTGGTAGTTCCCCTCGAACTTCAGGATCATGTCGCGGCCCGTGAACCCGCGGGCGAGGCGCACGGCGGACATCGTCGCCTCCGTGCCGCTGCTCACGAAGCGGAGGCGCTCCATTGAGGGGACGAACTCGCGCACGAGCTCCGCGAGCTCCACCTCCCCCGCGGTGGGCGCGCCGTACGACGTCCCCCGCCCCGCCGCATCGCACACGGCGGCGGCGACGGCGGGGTGCGCGTGCCCCAGGATCAGTGGACCCCAGCTCAGCACGTAGTCGATGTACTCGTTGCCGTCCGCATCCCACAGCCGCGACCCGGCGGCGCGCTCCACGAAGAACGGATCGCCCCCCACTCCGCGAAACGCGCGCACCGGCGAGTTGACCCCTCCCGGCGTCACCCCCTGTGCGCGCACAAAGAGCGTCGCCGACCGCGCACGGGCCGGGTTCTTGCCCTCGCCCCCCGAAACCGAATCCGACATTCAACCGACCTCAAGGATGGATCGTATGACCAGGCGCCTCGCGTACGCCGTGCTGGCTCTCGCGCTCGTGGTGGCCCCGCTGGCCGCCTGCGACGACGACATGGACGACCGCCGCGACGGCGCGGAAGAGAACGCCGGCCAGAACCAGGCCCCCGCGGATACGGCGAAGGCGCCGTGACTTAGTGCCTAGTGCCTGGTGCCCAGTGCCTAGTCACCGCAGTTACTTGGCACTAGGCACTCGGCACTAGGCACTTTCTTCACGACCGGAAGTTTCCGAACGACAGCTCGATCCCGAAGTCCTCCTTCTTGAGCGTGGCGATCACCGCCTGCAGCTCGTCGATGGAGGGCGAGGTGACGCGCACCTGCTCGTCCTGGATCTGCGCGCTGACCTTTTTGAAGCCGGCGGCCTTGATCGCCTTCACGATCTCCTTCCCCTTTTCGGTGGAGATCCCCTGCACCAGCGTGATCGTCTGCCGCGCCTTGCCGCCGAACGCCTGCTCCACCTCGCCGTAGTCGAGGTTGCGCACGGGCACGCCCCGCTTGATCAGCTTGGTCTGGATGACGTCCACCAGCGCTTGGAGCTTGTACTCGTCGTCGGAAAGGAGGGTGAGCGTCCCGTCCTTTTTGCTGAACTCGATCTCCGCCGTGGAGCCCTTGAAGTCGAAGCGCTGGAGGATCTCCTTGCGCGCCTGGTTGAGGGCGTTGTCGACCTCCTGGAGGTCCACGGTCGAGCTGATGTCGAAGGTGGCCGTCTTTGCCATGGTCTCGGTCCGGGTGGATGGGGTCGGCGCCAATGTAGGCGGGCGGCCGGGGGCGGAGCAAGGCGGAGGGCGGCGTGCGCGAGTCGTCGCGGCGCGGGCGGAGTGCACCCTTTCCCCCGCTTGCGGGGGAGAGGGCCGGGGAGAGGGGGAGCCGGCGTGCCCCGATGCGTGCCGAGAACGATTGAGGTTGCCTTTCGTGCCGTTTCCTTGTGATCTTGTGAGTCCGGCGTTTCCACCGCTGCGTTCCACCCCGCTTCGCCCAGGCACGATAATGTTCAGGCTCCTCCTCGTACTCCTGCTCGCCGTCACCGCGTTCCGCCCTGCTCACGCACAGGAGCATGTCTATGGAGACTCGGCGCCACCGACGGTCGCTTCTGCCGGGTTGCGCCTGGTCCACGACGCTCGCCTGATCCCACCTGCACGCGTAGACGCTCTCCTTGCTCCTGAACGTGCCGTGGACGCGCCTCGAACGCCTGCGCTCGCCCGGGACAGCCATTGGAGGACGGGCGCGGTAGTTGGTGGCGTGCTGGGGGCGCTAGCGGGATTTGGGCTCGGGTACGGAATGGACAACCTCATCAATGAAGGGAAATGGAGGGTAGGAGAGAACGCGATCGGCGGCACTGTGATCGGTGCGGTGGGGGGCGGTTTGCTCGGGGCGGGGATCGGCTCGCTGATCCGCCGATAAGACAGAGACCCCGGCCGGAGTTTCCGGTCGGGGCCTCTGTGGTTCGCGGTGCGCGGCTTACTGGTCGAACACCTGCGTCCCCTGCGGCGGGGTGAAGCTGAACAGGTTGTCCGGGATCGCGCCGTTGACGCGGATGTTGCGCAGCTCCACGCGGCGGACGGACTCGTTCTCCTCGGTCATCTCGAAGCGGCGCACGGTGTAGTCGGCCTTGTCCACCCAGATGCGCAGCACCTTGTACGGCGACGCCTGCCTCGGGACGAGGGTGAGCGCGTAGCTGTCGTGCCCGTCCACCACCTCGCTGCGGTTCAGCGTGGGAACGAAGCGCGCGGCCGCGTTGCCGATGAACTGCCGCTGGAGGTCCACCGCTCCGCCGCCCTTGGCGATGCTGGTGCGGATCACCTGCGTGCGATCGGTGCTCGGGTAGTAGAGCCAGAAGTAGCGCCCGTCCGCCACCATCACGTCGCCCGCGGGCTGGGTGAAGCGCATCAGGAAGCGGTCCGGCTTGCGCTGGTACAGCTTGCCCGCGCTGTTCTGGGTCTGGTTGAGGAGCGGCACGCGCAGGTTCTGCACGAAGTCCGCCTCCAGCGTGCGGATGGCGTCCGCGCGCTGCTCGGTGCGGCGCAGGATCTCCATCGCGTCGTCCGTGCTCGCGGCGGTCTGGCCGGCCGGCTTGGTCGCGGGCTGCGCAGCCGGTGCGGCGCCGGGCTGCGCGGGTGCCGCCGGTGCGCCGGGCTGCGTCACCGCACCGCCGCTCTGGGCCGTGCCCCCGCCGATGGATGCCGCCGCCGTATCCGCACCCGCAACAGGGGCCTCGCGCGGCACGGCCGGCGTCTCCGCGCGCGGACGCTGCGGCGCCACACCCTGCGCGGGCGAATCGGCCGAGCTCTCCTGCCCGCCGCACGCGGCCAGCGTCACCAGCAGCATTCCAAAGGAAGCGGAACGAGTCATCACCGACCTATCTCCCGAACGAGTTCGAATCACGTATCGCAAGGTTATGCGTTGCGCTGGGTTACCCCGCCGGCACGCGCACCGTTCCGGTCTGCGTATGCGGGCTGCGTCATGGCGGCGGGCACGGGCAGCCACGTGGGGCTGCCCCTACCAGGCCTCGGTGCGCGGGGCGGCGGTCGAGATGCGGCAGGGGTGGGCGCGATTAATCACGCCCTACCACAGATCTCGACCGCGAGTCCGCGAAGGCGGACTTTGTGCTGTTGTTGCAGCGAGTTTACTCGCCCGGCCACAGCCCAACCCAGCTACCCCCCGCAAATCGAATCGATCTGGGTGAAGTCGACCAGCACGTCGCGCGGTTTGGATCCATCCGGAGGTCCGAGCACGCCGGCGAAGTGGAGCTGGTCGATGATGCGCGCGGCGCGCCCGTAGCCGATGCGCAGGCGGCGCTGGAGCAGCGAGGTGGAGCCGCCCTGGTGCTGGATGCAGAGCTCGGCGGCTTCGCGGAAAAGCTTGTCGCGCTCGCCCACCGCCTCCTCCGGCTCCAGCTCGCCCGTGTCCTCGGAGGCGCGCACGACGTCCAGGATGTTCGCCTCGCCAGTGCCCTCGGCGATCTCCAGGCCCGCGGCGAGCGCCTCCTCGCGGCGGATGCGCGCCTGTTCGCGATACCACTTCATTACCTCTTCCGTCTCTTCGGTCGAGAGGTAGGCGCCCTGGATGCGGATCAGCTCGCTGCTCCCCGGGGGCAGCATCAGCATGTCGCCGTTGCCCAGGAGCGCGTCGGCGCCGTTGCCGTCGAGGATGGTGCGGCTGTCCACCTTGGACGAGACGCGGAAGGCGATGCGGCTGGGGAAGTTGGCCTTGATCAGCCCCGTGATGACGTTCACCGAGGGGCGCTGCGTCGCCAGGATCAGGTGGATGCCAATGGCGCGCGCTTTCTGCGCTAGCAGCGCCAGCGGCTTCTCCACGTCGCCCTGCACCGTCATCATCAGATCCGCCAGCTCGTCGATGATGACGACGATGTACGGGAGCGCGCCGCCCTTGTAGAGCCACCGGTCGGGATCCCCCTCTTCACCGTCGGCCTCGGGGGAGCGGATGACGACGCCGCTCTCCACGCGCTTGTTGAAGTCCTGCAGGTTGCGGACGCCGTTCACCGAAAGGAGCTCGTAGCGGCGCTCCATCTCCAGCACCGCCCACTTGAGGACCGCCGCGGCGTCGTTGTTGTCCGTGACGACGGGGTGCCGCAGGTGGGGGAGGTCGTTGTACATGCTGAGCTCCACCATCTTCGGGTCCACCATCAGGAACCGGAGCGACTGCGGCGAGTGGCGGTAGATCAGCGAGGTGATGATGGTGTTGACGCACACCGACTTGCCCGATCCCGTGGCGCCGGCGATCAGGAGGTGCGGCATCTTGGCGAGGTCCGCGACCATCGGCCGCCCCGCGATGTCCTTGCCCAGCGCCAGCGGGAGCGCCGCCTTGCTCGCGCGGAACTGCTGGCTTTCTACGACTTCGCGGAAGAAGACCATCTCCGGCGTCGGGTTGGGCACTTCCACGCCGACGGCCCCCTTGCCGGGGATGGGCGCTACGATGCGCACCGATGGCGCCTTGAGCGCCAGCGCCAGGTCCGCCTCCAGGTTCGCGATGCGCGCCACTTTGACGCCGGGCGCGGGCGAGACCTCGAACTGCGTGACCACGGGGCCCGTCGTCATCCCGACGATCTCGCCCTCGATCTTGAACGTCGCGAGCTTGTCGATCAGCACCTTTCCCAGCTTGTCCAGCTCCTGGCGGTTGCGCTGGTCGTCACGGAACGGTGCGGCGGTGAGCAGGTCGGACGCCGGAAGGTCGCCGGCCGTGGGATCGCCCGCGTCTTCGGGGATCAGCTCCGTCTGCTCGGCGGCGGTGGAGCGTGCGACCGGCTTCGCGGCGGCTTTGGCCTTCGCGGGCGCCTTGGCCGGGGGCGCGAGGGCGACGGGGTGGTCGAGCACCGTCGCCTCCTCGTCGTCGTAGCTGGCGAAGGCGTCTTCGGGGAGGAAGTCGGCGTACTCCTCCTCGAGCTCCGCTTCGTCGATCTCCTGCTCCGTGTCGGGCGTGCGGGGGCCGCGCGTGGGGAGGAGGAGGCGCGGGTCGGGGAGGCGCAGCGTGGGCGACGGGATGGAGGTGGCGAGGGTGCGCGCGTGCCCCCAGGCCAGCCGCCCGCCGCCGACCGCGGTGCGCAGCGGGTTCCACTTGAGTGTCGCCACGCACAGCCCGGCGAAGGCGAAGAAGAGGACAAGTGACGCGCCCACCGTGCCGATCAGCGACGCCATTCCCCACCCCGCCGCGGCGCCGGTCCACCCGGCCAGCAGCGGCGGCTCCGCGACGCGTCCGATGGCGACGGCGGCGGTGGCGGGAACCAGCAGCATCAGCCCCGCCGCCAGCACGCTCCAGCGGAAGGCGGAAGGCGCCTCCAGCTTTTCGAACGCGACCAGCCCCCACAGCCCCGCCAGCACCGGCAGCGCGACCGCCCCGACGCCCAGGAACCCGAGCGTGCCGCGCGCGAGCCAGCTTCCCGCCACGCCGACCACGTTGCCGGTGGGAAAGAGCCGCATTCCGGTCGCGCCTAACAGGCCGACCGGGATCAGGGAAAGCGCGAGCAGGAGCGCGAGGGCCAGGAGTCCGAGCCCCCACAGCTCGCGCCGCTGCCGGTCGTCGAGGGATAACTGCATGGAGTTCCTGCGGGTGGGGAAAACGAAGTGCGTTAGTGCGTTAGTGCGCTTTCTTTCATCCTGAGGGAGCCGCGTCGCACGGGCCAGCGGTGCACTCCACTTTTGCGGCGACCGAAGGATCTACTCGGCGAGGCAGGAGGACGGCGGGCAAAGACGCGAGCCCCTCGTTACGCGCAGTAGATCCTTCGCTTCGCGCCCGAGGTCTGGAGAGCGGGCGAGGACTGTGAGGGCGCTTTGCTCAGGATGACAAGAAAGAACACCGCCGTTTGCGAGAGTCCGCGCAGGCGGACTTTGCGCGGTTCCAGCCGCGAATTTATTCGCCCGTGGAACGGGGCGCGGTGCCGCGTCGGGCACGGGCAACCACGTGGGGTTGCCCCTACGGATTGCGGTGCGGGAGGCGGGGCGCGGTGCCGTGGCGGGCACGGGCGTGATAAATCACGCCCCTACGACTACGACATTCCGGCCGTTACAACGCACGCACTAACGCACTCACGCACTTCCGTTCAACGTGATGCTGCGATCCTGAAGCACCGGGACCACGTCGCGGAGGTTGGTCTGGGCGCAGAAGGCGAGGTCGGCTTCGAGGCCGGCGTCGGCGACCTGGCGGCCGGCGGCGGTCTCGGCGAAGAGGGCCGCGGCGTCGCCGTCGAAGGCGCGGCCCAGGGCGAGCGCAGCCCGGGCGCCGTCGTTCATCGTCCACTCCGCGGCAGGAAGCGCTTCCATCAGGGCGCCGATCATGCGGCCGGCGGTGACGGCGTCGTCCAGGCCGAAGCGGCCCTCGCGGCCCGAGCAGAGGAAGACGGGCTCGGCGCCGGTGCGCACCAGTTCCTCGACCACGGCGTCCAGGTTGAGGAGCGCCCCGACGATCACCCGCCCCGCCCCCGCCGCGGCCGCCATCGACGCCGTGCCGTTGGTGGTGGTCATCACCAGCGTCTTGCCGCCGACGCGCTCGGGGGTGAAGTCGCCGGGCGAGTTGCCCAGGTCGAAGCCCTCGATGGTCAGGCTGCGCCGCTCGCCGCAGAGCAGCACGCCGTCGCGGCCCAGCGTGTTGGCCAGGCGGATCGCCTCCTCGATGGACGCCACGGGGAAGATGGTGCGCGCCCCCGACGCCATCGCCTCGACGATGGACGACGAGGCGCGCAGCACGTCGATCACCACGACGGTACGGCCGGCCACCTCGGCGGGGAGCGCCTCGGCGGGGGTCATGAACACGTCCAGCCGCATGTCAGGCACCCGCGCGCTCCGCCATCCAGCGCTCCAGGAACTTGGTGTCCACCTCGCCGGCCATGAAGCCGGGGTGGTCCATCACCTGGAGAAGGAAGGGGATGGTGGTGTGCACCCCCTCGATCACGAAGCCGGCCAGCGAGTGCCTCATGCGCGCGATCGCCTCCTCACGCGTGGAGGCGTGCACGATCAGCTTGGCCAGGAGCGAGTCGTAGTACGGCGGCACGCGGTACCCCGCGTACACGTGCGTGTCGATGCGCACGCCCGGTCCGCCCGGCGGGTGGAAGACCGAGATCGTGCCCGGCGACGGCGCGAAGTTGCGGGACGGGTCCTCGGCGTTGATGCGGCACTCGATGGCGTGGCCGCGCAGCTGGATGGGGTAGTCCGGGATGGAGAGCGGGAGCCCCGCGGCGGCCCGGATCTGCTCCTTCACCAGGTCGAACCCCGTGCACACCTCGGTGACGGGGTGCTCCACCTGGATGCGCGTGTTCATCTCCATGAAGTAGAACGACCCGTCGTCGTTCAGCAGCATCTCGATGGTCCCCGCGCCCACGTAGTCGATCGCCTTGGCCCCGCGCACCGCCGCCTCGCCCATGCGCGCGCGCAGGTCGTCGTCCAGCGC
>DASVTZ010000236.1 GCA_036387335.1 Longimicrobium sp. | reverse complement strand
GGTGCGGCATCGGGTCGACTCGGTGGACGTGGTCCGCGGCGTGATCATGATCCTCATGGCGCTCGACCACACGCGCGACTTCTTTGGCGGCGCGTCCATCAACCCGACGGACCTGGCGACGACCACGCCGCAGCTCTTCTTCACGCGCTGGGTCACGCACTTCTGCGCGCCGGTCTTCTGCCTCCTCACCGGGACGGCGGCGTACCTGGTGCGGCGCAACCGGACGACGGCGCAGCTCTCCAGCTTCCTGTTCACGCGCGGCCTGTGGCTCGTCTTCCTGGAGCTGACGATCAGCCGCTTCCTGTGGCAGTTCAACGCCGACTACAAGGTCACCATCATCACGGTGCTGTGGGCGCTCGGCTGGTCGATGGTGGTGCTGTCGGCGCTGGTGCACTTCCCCACCTGGGTGGCCGGCGCGTTCGGCGGCGCGATGATCGTGCTGCACAACCTGTTCGACCCGGTGCAGGCCGCGTCGTTCGGGAGCCTGGCGCCGCTCTGGAACATCCTCCACGCCCCGGGCCTGCTGTACGCCGCGCCGGGCCGCATCGTGATCCTGGCCTACCCGCTCATCCCGTGGATCGGCGTGATGGCCGTGGGCTACAGCCTGGGCGCCATCTACGGCTGGGAGCCCGCGCGACGCCGCCAACTCCTGCTGCGGATGGGGATTGCGCTCACCACGGCGTTCCTGGTGCTGCGCTTCGTCAACGTCTACGGCGATCCGTTCCCCTGGAAGGCGCAGCCCACGGCGACGTTCACGCTGCTGTCGTTCCTGAACCTGACCAAGTATCCGCCGTCGCTGCTCTTCCTGCTGATGACGCTGGGCCCCGCGCTCCTGCTGCTGCGCGCGATGGATGGCCGTACGCCGTCCGCGATCCTGCGCCCGGTGTACACCGTCGGCAAGGTGCCGATGTTCTACTACCTGGCGCACATCCTGTTGCTGCACCTGATCGCCCTGTTCGTGTCGTACGTGCGCTACGGCACCATCCGCTACATGTTCGAGTCGCCCACCCCGGACAAGTTCCCCGTCACGCAGCCGGCCGGCTGGGCGATGCCGCTGCTGGCCGTCTGGGGCATGTGGATCCTGGTCGTCGTCCTCCTCTACCCGTTGTGCCGGTGGTACGCGGCGCTTAAATCACGCAGCACCAACCCGCTGCTGAGCTACCTCTGAGCGAGGTTCGGCTGGTCTCACGCGGAGACGCGGAGACGCGGAAGAGGAGGAAAAGAGAAAAGAGCGGAGAGAACCCGCCTGGTAGTTCTCATGCTTTTCTCTCTGCGTCTCCGCGCCTCCGCGTGAGACTTCCGGGAACTCTAACGCGGCACGTATTCAGATGAAGCGCACCTTTCGCATCGCCGCCCTCCTCGCGCTCGGGGCGTGCGCACCCGCGCCCCGCGTGGCGCCGTCGCCCAGCCCGGACAACCTCGCGGCGCTGTACCGGGCGCGCGACTGCTTCGGGCTGCGGGACGCGCTCCGTGATGCGCGCGGCGAGCTGAGCTTCTACCGTGCCGCCGAAGCTTCCGCCTTCAACCGGCCGGACGAGGCGGTGGCCCACGCCCGCCGCTTCATCGGATCAGCCCGCGGCGGCGATACGCTGCTGGCGGAAGCGCATTCCATCATGGGCGAGGCGCACGCGAAGGCGTACCGCTACGCGGATGCTGCGCGCGCATACTCGGCCGCGGTCCCCCTCGCGCGCGACTCCGCGGCGCGGGCGGAGGCGGCGAACGCGGCCGCGCTGTGGGGCGCCCTCGCTGCCGTGCCCCCGCAGACGGTGGAGCGCGCGCCGGAGGTGCGCCTGGAGACGGCGCGCGACAGGGCCGGGCTGCTGACGACCGAGGTGGAGGTCGGCGGAAACCGGATCCCCTTCGTGTGGGACACGGGCGCGGGGCTCTCCACGATCACCGACTCCACGGCGGTGGAGCTGGGGCTCCGCATCGTGGAGGCGGCGGTGCAGGTGGGCTCGGCCACGGGGCAGCGGCGGGCGGCGCGCCTCGCCGTCGCGCCGGAGCTCAGGCTGGGCGGGGCGACGGTGCGCAACGCCGTCTTCCTGGTGCTCCCCGCGGCCAGCCTCTCCTTTCCGCAGATCGGCTACCGCATCCGCGGAATCGTCGGATACCCGGTGATCGCGGCGCTCGGCCCCACGACGCACCTGCGCGCGGGCGGCATCGTGCTCGAGGCACCCGCACCGTCCGCGCGCCCCGGACCGGCCTCCAACCTCTGCCTGGACGGAATGGCGCCCCGCCTGGCGGTCAGCCACGCGGGCCGGCGCATGCACGTGGGGCTGGACACCGGCGCCCAGACGACGTCGCTCTTCCCTCCCTTTCTGGCGGCCAACCGCGAGGAGGTGATGAAGGGAACCTCCACGACGGTCGGCATGGGCGGGGCGGGTGGAATCCGCCAGGTGCCCGCCTACGCTCTCCCCTCCGTACAGCTTGACATCGCGGGCCGGCCCGTCACCCTCCGGGACGTCCGCGTGCTCACCGAATCCACGATGGAGCGCAGCGAGTTCCTCTTCGGCAACCTCGGGCAGGACGTGTTCAGCCAGCTCGAGTCGATGACGCTCGACTTCCGCGCGATGGAGCTGCGGGCGCGGTAGCCCACGGCGGTGGCGCGGAGCGGATTCATCCTCTCCGCGCCTCCACATCTGTCTCTCCGCCGGCCCCCCGTTCGTCGCCATAGTTGAACGCGCAGCGCGAGCGGATCGCCGCGTACGATTCTCACAACGGAGCGTCCCTTGATGTCGGTAGAGCCGCATGCGGCAACCTCGTCCTTCACCGCGCGTGGCGGATCGTCGATGATCCCATCAGCCTGGAATCCCGGACGCCACGTGTTCGGCATCGGCGCCATCATGCTCGGAGCCAGCGGGCTGGCGTGGGGCGACTTCGCCATGTTCTGGTACCCGGTGCAGGACTGGATGCCATTTCGCCAGGCGCTCGCCTACCTCGCGGGGACGGCGTTCCTCGCCGGCGGACTGGCCGTGCAGTGGCGCCGGACGACGCCCGCCGGACTCCTCACGCTCGCGGTGCTCTACCTGCTGGCGGCGCTGCTCTGGATGCCGCGCATGATCAACTATCCGCACCTGTTCGGCGTGTGGTCCGGCTTCGCGCAGCAGTTCTGCCTCACCGTCGCCGCGCTGATGATGTACGCCGCGCTCGCGCCGTCGTACTCGACACGGACCGCTCGCGCCGTGCTGATCGGCCGCGTACTGTTCGGGCTCTGCATCGTCTCGTTCGGCATCGCGCACTTCACCGCCGTGCCGCAAACGTCGGCGATGGTGCCCACGTGGTTCCCCTTCTCGCAGAGGTTCTGGGCGCTGGCCACCGGATGGGCGATGCTGCTCGCCGGCCTCGCCCTGATGTCGGGGATCATGGCGACCCTCGCCGCGTGGCTGCTAACGGCGCTGCTGATGTCGTTCGGCGTTCTCATCTGGATGCCCAAGATCTTCAACGCGCCCAACCAGCACATCCCCTGGGGCGGCACCGGCGTCACCCTCGCCTGCGCGGGAGCCGCCTGGATGGTGGCCGAGGTCCTTACAAACCACGCCGCCCTCGACACATCGCGGCACACCCATTAAAGGAGCATGGATATGCGTTTTCTCGTGATCTACTGGCCCGCGGCGGAGCAGTCCTCAGGCCCTGGCAACAACATGATCGACTATGCTCGCCGTTCGAGCGAGGCCGGCGTCCTGATTTCGCAGGGCATGTTCGCGCCGATGACCACCGAGGTTACGCTCGCAAATGGCGAATACTCGGTCTCCGAGCGAAAGGGCGACGCCATCGGATACGCCTACCTCGAGGCGCCGTCACACGCCGAGGTGGTGGAGCACGTCCGCGAGTTCCTGCAGGTGGCGGGCGGCGGCAGGACGATCATCCGCCAGCTCGTCGACCGCGAGGGGCCTAGCGCGTAGCCTCAGGCCGTCAGCGCTTCGCGGCGCCTCGCACGGAGTCTACCGCGGTTCTCAGGGTCAGCCACGATGCACCCTTTGGACGCCACTCCACGGTCGAATTCTCCAGGTCGTGCGGCCCGAAGAAGTCGATGAACTCTCGCGCATACCCGCAGATCCGCCACCCTGCCGTGGCTCCGGCCCGCAGCAGCGCGAAGTGGAGAGTGTCCGTACGACCGCCCTGCGAAATGACGTATCTATCCGCGGCGTGAGGATGCTGTTCGAGCGTCGCGACACTCGACACCTCCGCCTCGACCAGTGCCGTATCCCCGCGCATCTCGGACCCGAGAACCCGATATTGCGCGAGAGCAAGGAGCGGATACGTAGCCGCGGACTCGCAGATCTCCTCGCCCGCCACCTCCGCCGGCACTCGCGTGTAAACCGCGTTCTCGAGATACCGCTGGGCGCTCTCCTCAGCGTCTGGAATCCCGCTCTCGGCCTCCGCTCGCGGTTCAGAGCACGCCGTCAGGGAGGCGACAACGCACATCATTGCGATCCGAAATACACGGATGGACGAGCCCTTATGGGTGCACGATCGCGCGGAAAAAATGAGCTCCTCCATCTCCGAACCATCCCTGGTTAAACGGTCGAAAGCCGGTTTCGCGGTCCCGGTACGGCCGGCCCCGCCTGCCTGGACTCCCATTGTTCGCCCATCCCAACACCTTTCCGTCGGCGTGCGTATGTGAGTAGATGCCGGCGTGCCCGCCTTCCACCACCACGTCGCCCACCTGCGGCGTGGTGACGCGCTCGAAGCCCGGGTGGTCGCCGGAGCGGAACATCGCGGTGCTCGCCTTGTAGCTGCTTCGCCAGTGCGTTCCCAGCGCCCGGCGGGTCGCGAGGCGAACGAGGTCCGTGCAGTCACCGCCGCGGGGGTCGTGATACAGCGTGGGAGTGTGGGGCACGCCCTGCGTGTAGCGCCATTCCCCGCTGTCCCTGGCCGCCTGGAGGATGCGCCGCCCCTCCGCTTCGTTCGCGAGCCTCCTCCGCACCGCCCCGACCTGCACGGAGACGCTCACCCGGTCCGTCGCGCTATGTTTGAAGGCGTAGACGCGCACCTGCTGGCCGTCGTGCCGGTCCTCGAGGCGTAGCCTGAACTGCTGGCCACGCGCGGACTGCGCCTCCAGCGCGCCGCTTCCGACACGCACTCCCCACTGGATCTGCTGCAGCTCGGCGGCGGCGGGGGTGCGGGTGAACTGGTCGGCGGTGAAGACCACCGTCGTATTTTTCCGCGCCGGGATGGAGGTGGCCGGCTGCCCCCCCGCCACCTGCCCCGTGACTCGCGTGACGTAGAACGGAGCCCGGTTCTGCTGCGCCGCGGCGGGCCGCGCGGGAGGCCGCCGCGTGCCCGCTCGCGGCGTGCGGGAGTCCGCCGTGCTGGTGCCGGGCGCGAGCGCGGGGACCGCCCGCGCGCCGTGCACCGAGCCTTTCAGCGTCAGCCCCTCGATGCGGACGCTCTGCTTGACGTGCCCCGGCGGCTGGATCTGCACGGTGGCGCCCGCGATGGTGTGGGTGGCGCCCGCGATCGTCTCCAGCTTGGCGGTGGCCTGGAGCGTCGCGCTGCTGCCGGCCGAGAGGGCCAGCTCGTTGCCGGTGGTCACCTTCAGTCCCTTCCCCACCTTCACCTGCTCCGCGCCGCCCACCTCGCGCGACGCGTCCCCTTCCACCTTTTGCACGAGGCGCTTGCACGACATGCGGATCTCGCCCGTGGCTTCGAGCGCGAGGTCCCCCTCCGCGTGGAGCGTGATGGTGGGGACGCCGCCCGCGTCGTTGCTGAGCTGGATCAGGCAGGTGCCTTTCGCGGTGTGGATCTCGACCGTCTCCTTCCCCTGCGCGTCGCTCAGGTGCAGTGCGTTGCCGCTCTTCGTGACGATGCGCTGCACGCCGGACTGGTGCGGCGCGCGGTCCTTGCCGTTCCACACGCTCCCCATCACGCACGGCCGCTCCGGGTCCCCTTGCTCGAACGCGACCACCACCTCATCGCCAACTTCGGGGAGGAAGAGCATCCCGCGCCCGTTCCCCGCGTGCGGCGTCGCGACGCGCATCCAGAGGGTGCGCGCGGGCTGGTCCTGCCAGCGGTAGCGCACGCGCAAGCGCCCGAGCCCCTGCGGGTCGCCGTTGTCGACCACCTCGGCCGTCACGAAGCCGGGGGCGAGCGGGCGCGGCGGGCGCGTCTCGCTGGTGAAGGCGGCCCACGGGCTCGCCGCGAAGTCGTTGGAGTAGTCCGAACCGTCCCAGCGGTGCGTCACGCGCACCAGTCCGAACTTCCCCGTGGCGGCCAACTTAAAGGTGCCCGCATCAGAGACGTGCACGGTGTCGCCCGCCCTGAGCGCTGGGTGAGTGGAGGTGCCCTCCACGCCGACCGCCGAGCCCAGCGCGCGCTGGCTCTCCTGCTCCAGCCGCTGCTTGAAGGCGGCCAGGGTCGGGGTGCGCGCGGCGTCGTCGAGCACGCCGGGGTCGCCGCCGCTGGCAAAGGTGTGCGATGCGCGCGTGGCTGCGTTGACCAGCGCGGTGGCCCCGCCCAGGAGCGCCGGGGCGGAGCGCACGGCGTGGAAGCGGTGCTCGCGCTTCTCGTCCACCTGGTAGACGGCGCCCTTGTAGCCCGGGTTGGCCAGCCGGCAGCGGGTGGAGAGCGCGAGGAGGTTGGCGCCCCAGAGGAGCTCCCACGCCTGGTCGTCGAAGCCGGAGCGCATCTCCAGGCCGGCCGCGGCGGGGCGCACCCAGCACCCGTTCTCGTCGGCGATGCGGACGAGGAACTCCCAGTCCGTCTCCCCGCTCTGCTGGAGGTACGGGTAGCGCTCGCCCGCCTTCGCCTCGCCCACCGTGAGCTGCAGACCGGCGTCGCTCGCCAGGCGGCGCGCCACGTCGGTGTAGGCCATGTTCTCGAAGACGTCCATGTCACGGTGCATCTGCATGGCGATGGACTTGGAGGCGGCCTCCAGGCGAAAGCGCGACCCGGCGTTCAGCAGGTGCCCCTGCGTTCCGCCGATCACCTGGCCGGTGAAGGCCGCGTGCTCGCCGGTCTCATCCGCCAGCGTGACGGTGACGGGGACGTCCAGGAGGCGCTCCAGGAGGAGGTCGGTGGCCTCGTCGCGGGTGAACTCCAGCCAGCAGAGATGGTGCGCGCCGAGCTCCTGGCGCAGCTCCATGTGCGCGATCTCGCCGTTGCGCAGCCGCAGCTCGCCGACCACCACCGTCACGTCCACACCCATGGTTCTCCTGTCAGCTGGAATTCTACGCTGCGACGGTGCCGTGCACGGCCTGCTCCCGCCCGTCGATGCGCAGGGTGATGCCAAAGCGCCGCTCCCACGGCTCCTGCGCCGGCTCCGTGTGGACGCCAACGACGCGCGCCCAGTCGATCCCCAGCTCCGCGAGCGCCTCGTTGAGGGCATCGGCGAGGCACTGCTGGTCCTGGAGCGCGGGGTTGGCGCGCCGGAACGCCTCGTGGACCCCGAAGCGCGTCCCGCTCGCTGGCGACGCCGCCACCATCGCGCGGATCATCGCCATCAGCGTGTCGCCCGCGTCGGCGCGCTCCAGCTTGCCATCAGGTTCCACACGGAGGGGAAGGGCAAGCGTTCGCATCGCGCTCCGAGATCGTGGTGTGGGCCGGCATGGCAGGATCTCACGCGGAGGCGCGGAGACGCTGAGAGAACTTCGAGTGCTTTCTCTGCGTCTCCGCGTCTCCGCGTGAGGCCGCTGTTACTTGGTGAACTTGTGCTTGCTGACGTTGGCCTCGTCGAGCACCACCGCCATCTCCAGGTAGAGGAGGTTGTTGTAGCCGTTCGGGCTGCTGAGCGCGGGCGTGGGTGCGCCGCCGAGGCCCATACCCGCGCCGCGGCTCTCGCCGCCGATGGCCGGGTTGTAGAACTCGAAGTTGTTGATCCACCCCATGAACTCGACGTTCGACAGCACGCGGTCGCCGTCTTCCGAGTAGTAGGTGATGGACACCTTGTGGAGCGGATCCTTGGTCTCCGTCGCCATCCTCCACAGCTCGATCGCGTCGTCCTGCGTGAGGCGCGACGTGTCGTGGGCGTCGCAGTAGATGAAGGCGCGCCCCTGAAGCGAGTCGCCGATGCGGCGGCCCACCTGGTTGGCGCTGCGCGACAGGCTGTAACGGGCCTCGACGGGGAAAAACTTCAGCCCTCCCATTTCCACCATCACGCGCTTGTACGTGGCTGCACCGGCCATGAGCTCCTCCCTTGGGGGTCGGGGTTGTCCGGGAGCGCTCCGCCCCCGGCGTATTGTGCGGCGCCTAGTGCGCCGCTTCGTCGTTCCGTCATCCGCCAGCCCAGCCGCGCAGCCAATCCAGTATCCGCCGGAGGGCCGCGCGCGCGCCGCGTGCTCGCCGGGGCTCCGGCACGCGCACGTCAAGGCCGGGCGCGGTCACTGCTGCGCGCCTTCCCTGGCGTCGTGAAAAGGGGGCGTGTCGATCTTGAGGACGAACTGCTCGGCCGGCCCCACCGGCACCACTTCCAGGTTGATGTCCAGCACCCCGCGCGCGAACTTCGCCTCGTCCATGTCGATGTCCAGGTCGAAGTTGTGGATCGTCCCCTTGCGCTTCTCGCTGTCCAGGAACTCCTCGATGGGGTTCCTCACCTGCTCCTTCACCAGGTCGCGCGTGAGCCGCTGCTCCGCCACGCGGCGCAGGTACACGGCGATGCGCCGCTCCAGGTAGCGCAGCACGCGGTACGAGGTGAAGAACTTGAGCACGCCGTCGGGATCCTGCGCCTGCGAGCGGCTCCCCACGAAGCAGAGCTGGTTGTCTTCATTGCGGATGATGCTGACGATCTGCCGCTCCATCGACAGGTGCTCCATCTGCGAGATGCGCGGCTCGATGCGGGCGCGCTCGGCGCCGCGAAGCTGGCCGAAGATCATCCCCACCGGCCCCTGCGCGATCCCGCCGCCGGTGGTGCGGTCCGTCCGCGCCAGCGCGCCGGCGAAGAGGAGCGAGGCGGGTCCGTACAGGTCGGCGTCGCCCTCGCCGTCCTCGAACCAGTGCCGGTCGCGCAGCTTCACCCACCCGGCCACCACCACGTCGGCGGCGGCGCGGTCCTCGGGGCGCTTGAGGAACTCGTAAGCGCCACCGTCGGTGCGGAACTGGTCGCTCAGTGCGCGGAAGGAGGGCTCGTCGCGCAGGTCGCCCACCAGCAGCATCCCCCACTGGTTCGCGATCTCCTCCAGCCGCACGCGCACCCGGTCCGGCACGTAGCCGGGCACCACCAGGTTGCAGATGAACTGGCGGAAGTTGAACGAGTCGTTGCGGCTCTGCACGAACTCGTCGACCGCCGCGATGGTGGACGAGCCGGCGTCGCTGCGGATGGCCGAGGTGTCCGCGTTGAACACGTAGAACTCCACCGGCGGCCGCTGCACCTGATCGCGCACTTCGGCGTTGTCGAAGAACAGGTTCAGCAGCCGGTAGCTGCGCTCCAGGGGGCGGATCTGCTCGTACAGCTCGCACAGCACCTGGTCGCGCACGCGCTCGGCGGCCTCGATGGCGCGGTCCAGCCGGGCCAGCGCCTGCTCGTGGCTGTCCGTCTCGCGCAGCAGCCCGCTGAGCGAGGTGACGCGGTCGAGGAACTGCGCCGCCGTCCCCGCCGAAAAGATCTCGGCGAGCGCGGTGCGCGGGGGCGCGGGATGGATGACGTTGAAGATCTCCGCGATCGCCTTCCCCGCCCGCCGCTGCCCGATGATGTCGTGCGCGGTGAGGAGCTGCGTCTCGATCGTGCTCATCCTTCACCTCCCTGGGCGATGAGGCGGAGCTGCTCTTCGAAGCCGGCCACCGCGCTGATGATCTCGCGGCGCTGATCCTCGTTCTCCCACGCGCGCTTCACTGAGAGGACGCAGAAGCGCTCGCGCATGCGGTGCAGCATGTCGATGCGGCTCTGGAGGTCGGCGAGGTCGTTGCGCTTCCCGGGCTCGCGGGAGCGGATCTGCTTGGGGTCGAAGTCGCGCAGCGAGTGGAACTCGAGGTCCGCCGCGAACTCGGCCCCGCCGTCGCCCACGACCGTGCGGAAGTCGAGGCGTGGGGCGAACTTCTCGAATGCCTCCGCGAGGCTCGCGACCCTGGTGGGCCCCTCGTCTTCCGGGGCTTCGCGCCCCACGCGGTCCGCCGTCATGGGGAGGATGACGGCGGTGGTGTCCGTGGGCACCTCGCGCGGCGCCGACCGCACCCCGGCGCGGGTGACTTTCACTACCGGCATGGCTGGCTCTCCTTGGTCCGAACGTGGGCCGGGATCGGAGGGATAAGGATGCGCGCCGCTTTCGATGGCGCGGTCGAATTGTGAGACCGGAGCGCTCATCCGCTCCGCACGACGATGCGGCGGGCCAGCGCGGCGGTTACGTCATTCGGTCGGCGCGGCGGCGCCTCGCGCACTCCCGGGCGGATGCCGTCGCCCTCGGCTTCGCTCCGCCGCTGGGGCGTCGCGATGGCCGCGCGGGGCACGGGCCAGATCAGCGGCGGCACGATCCACCAGAGGACCGCCAGAAGCGTCGCCAGCGTCGCGAACACCGGCAGTGTGCCGCCGGCCGGCGACTCGTCCCGCATCGCTGTCAGCGTGGCGAGCGGGCGGGACGGGCTCGCTACTCCGGCGAAGGCGGGGAGCGCCATCAGCGGCGGTCTCCAGCGGGCGGTGTGCGGCATGCCACCGACGGCGTGCTCCACTCGCACCGCTACTTCGCCGCGGGCGAGTCGGGCTCGCGCATCGGCCGGGAGCACCGCCGTCACCTGCCGGGCGGAGGCGAGGGAGCCGCGCAGCTCGCCCAGCGTGCGACCCAGGCGGACGGGATCGAAGGCGACGGTGTGCGGCGTTCCCATCGGCCCGGCGAGCGCGGCGAGCTCCCCCGCGTCCACGCCGTTGCCGATCCCTACCATCCACACGGGAACTCCGGCGCGGCGCACCGCATCCACCGCCCGCTCGCGCCCCTCCGGTCCCGCCAGCAGCCCCGGCTCGTCGCCCGGGTGGCCAACGTCGTTGCGGCCGTCTGTGAGCACCAGCAGGACTCCCTGCGCTCCCGCAGGCGGGGTTCGAAGCCGCGCCGCCAGCACTTCCGCGCCTGTCGCAACGGCGCTGTAGAGGCCGGTGTTCCCCGCGGGCGCCGGAAGGCGGTCCATGCCTGCGTCGGCCTCGGCTGGGGGGCCGAAGCGCGCCCCGCGGATGCCGGCCGTCACGTCGCGGCTGCCGAACGGCGCCACCGCCACCTCGCTGCCGCCCAATCCTCGCAGGAAGGTGCGGAGGGCCGAGCGCGTCTGCTGCATCCCCTCGCCGGCCATGCTCCCGCTGACGTCAAAAAGCACCAGGAGCACGAGGGGGCGCGCGGCATCGGCCACCGTGCGGACGTCTACCTCGCGGAACGGGACCGCGCCCGCCGCGCCGCTCCACCGCGCCGAATCACCCGTTCCCGGCGCCTGCCCCTCCGTGATCTCCACGCGCATCCGAAAGCAGGGGACCGAGCGCCCCTCGGCGCAGCGAACCAGCTCCGGCTGCGCCGATGCGGGGCTCGACAGGGCCGCGAGGAGCGCGAGGAGCGTGAGGGGGCCGAACGCGCGGTTCATGGGCGGGCCTCCCTCAGGCGCCGGAAGCGGAAGCGCAAGCCACCCAGCTCCACCGTGTCGCCGTTGCGCAGGTCGTGTGGGCCGTGGAGTGGGAGGCCTGCCACCGTCACCAGATCATCGCCGGGGACGAGCTGACAGCGGCCGGCGGCGCAGCTCAGGACGGCGCCGCCCGGCAACGCGACCCCGCGTCCGTCTTCCAGCGCCCACTCACGAATGTGGATGAGTGTCATCCGTCCCCCTTCGTGGCCGTCTGTGCCGAGGACCGCGTGTGCCCGCCGATGCGCGGGGGTGTGCAGTCCGCTTCCGAGTGCCGCGCCCACCACCGCGAAGGCCAGCGCCTGCCAGAGCTCTGTCGGTCCAGGGGCGGAGAAGAGGAGGGCTCCCGCCGCTCCCGCCGCGGTGCCGAATGAGGCGCCGTCCAACGCCCTCCGCGCCCCGTCCTTTTCCAGCAGCCCCAGCGCCCCACCGATCCCCGCGGCGACCATCGCCCACATGGCCGCCCTTAGTAGTAAATACCCCGGATCGAGCACCTCGCCGAGCACGGTTCCCAGCATCGCGCCAACTCCGCCACCGAGCGCACCCACCGCCACGCCGCTGGCCGCGCCGAGCCACACGCGCGCTCCTTTGCGCATCGCCCCAGCCGCCCGCACGCCCACCCCGGTGCCCGCGCCGAGGAGCGCGGCGGCGGCGAGGTCGAGGGTGCGGTAGCTGGTGAGCCAGGCGCCCAGGTCGGTGATCGTGGATGCGGCGATCCAGCCGAGCAGCGCGCCCGCCGCGCCGGCGAGCGGGGCGGCGTACGCGGAGCGCGGGAAGTACGGGGTGATTGGCGGCTCCGGGGCGGGGACGCAGGCCGGGCGCGGCCGCATGCGTAGCTCCAGCGGCCGGTCCGGGGTGACGCCGAGCGCTTCGGGGGTGCGGTCGAGCTGCAGATCGGCGCCGTTCCAGTAGACGCCCAGCTCGTCGCGCGGGCCGCCGCTCAGCAGCACTCCGTGCTGGCGCATCTCCTCCAAAATCTGGTGCACCTGCGGCCCCAGTGACCGCTCGGGGTCGAGCGTGAAGCGGAGGCGCCTGGGACCCTCGGGGGTGGCGAATTCGACGGCGTAGGCGGGCATGGGTGTGCGTAGAGCGGGTGAATGCGAACGCGGGCATGGAGCCGGGGGCTAAAGCCCCATACGCGTTAACTTAAGGCTTGCACGTGGCAACGAGCCGGCTTATCGTGGATTCCATGAGAGCCGACATCCTTGCGGAAGAGTGGGCGGTGATCACCCGCTTCCTTCCCGACAACTGGCGAGAACTCGCCCGCTCAA
>DASVTZ010000235.1 GCA_036387335.1 Longimicrobium sp. | reverse complement strand
GACAACAGGATAACGACTTAACCCATCTATGGCCGCTCCGGGCGCGTTGTACACGCTTTCGGGGCGGCTTTGTTGCATCTTCATGTAGGGCAACTGGTTACCGATCTGTGTCAGCGACCACTGTCGAACCCCTACTGTGTGCGCCCTCTACTCGCCGTCCGCCGCCTCCGCCCACACCTCGGCGGTGCCGTCCGGGCCATAGACGACGTGGACGTTCCAGGGGCGGCAGCAGACCTGGCAATCTTCCACGTAGCCCTGGCGCGTGCCGCTGCCGGGGTCGAGGGCGATCTCCACCAGCTCGCCGCAGTACGGGCACTGCACGGTGGCGCCGGTGTCCGCCACGCCGTCGCCCAGGGGGAAGTCGGCTTCGAGGTCGTCGTCCCAGGGCGCGGGGTCTTCGGAGATGAAGATCATCCGCCCGCTACCCGCCGGCACCACGCGGCGAGCCGCTCCAGCTCGTCGTCGCCGAAGCCAGCCAGGAGCTCGGCCTCGGCGGCCTCGCGCGCGCGGACGGCGGCGGCGTAGCGTGCCCGGCCCTCGTCCGTGACCTCCGCGCGGACGCTGCGCCGGTCCGCCGGATCGGGGACGCGCCGCACCAGGAGCTCCGCCTCCAGCCGGTCCACGAGCTGGGTGACGTTGGACTTCACGCAGCAGAGCCGCTCCGCGAGCTGCCCGAGGGGGATGGGCCCGTCCGCCTCCACCAGGGTGTGCAGGGCGCCCATCTTGGCGAGCGAGAGCCCCATCGGCTCCACGCTGCGCTCCAGCCGCGCCTCCACCTCGCCGCCCGCGCGGAGAAGGGCCGCCAGCACCTCGCGCACGCGCGGGACGCACAGAGCTCCGGTTTCGTTCATACCTGAACTTCGCACCCGCTCCTCGCCGCCGTCAACCCGCTTGCGTGCGCGCGGCCCCGCGCCTACCTATCCCTCGCCAACCCCGCGCCCGAGGAGCCCATGACCCACACCTGGACGGTGGACAGCATCGAAGAAGGAATCGCCGCCGTTCAGCAGGACGACGGCCCCCTTCTCCACGTCCCCGCCTCGCTCCTCCCCGACGGCACCCGCGAAGGCGACGTGGTGACCATCGAGCGCGAGCCGTCGCCCGGCTCCATCACCCTCCGCCTGCGCATCGACCGCGCGGCCACCGAGCAGTCGCTAGCCGCATCGCGCGACCAGCTCGCCCGCCTGCGGCAGAGGGACGACGGCGGAGACATACGGCTGTAACCGCAGGAATGGGAACGGCACCGGATCAGCCGTTCCCATTCCCCATTTCCCCATTCCCCATTCCCCAATCAGTTCCCCGTCACCGCCCGATACGCATTGATCACCCCATAGCCCTCTTCCGGGTGCCGGTTCGGATAGTACTGCGCGGTCTGGATCAGGCGCTGGCGCAGGCCGTCGCGCGTGAGGCTGGGGGTGCGCGACCAGACCAGCGCCGCCACCGAGCCCACAACGGCGGTGGCGTTGGAGCTGCCGCCCATCCCCACCACATCCGCCGTGTACTGGCCCGTGCTCGGGATGTCCAGGTACGCCGTGAGCTCCACGTCCGAACCGTGATGGATGCCGCAGGGGACGCCGCCGCCGGGGTACGTGACGCCCGTGACCGCCACCACCTCGGGCATGTCGGCCGGGAAGACGACGTTGCTGTCCAGGATGCCGTCGCCGCACCCGCTGGTGCCCGCGGCGCCGAAGAAGAGGATCGGGTAGTTGTAGTGCCAGTACTCGATCTCGTCCGACACCTGCCAGTACCAGTTGAGCGACTCCCACGCCATCACCACGATACGCGCGCCGTTCTCCGCCGCGGTGCGCACGCTGTACTTGGCGTCGCTGCTGGATACGGTGGCCACGCCATCCGCCTGGCGCACGCTCACGAAGTTGGAGCGGTACGCGATGCCCCCCACGCTGCGCCCGTCGCGCGGCGCGGCGATGATGCCCGCCATGCGCGTGCCGTGCCCGCAGCCGTCGTACACGCTGGACATCGACGAAACCTTGAGGAGCTTGAGCGTGCGCCCGGTGCTCTCACCCGTGGCGAAGGTGCTGGTGAACTGCCCCTGGCCGGACGAGATCCCCGTGTCCGTGAGGCCGATGGTGACGCCCGCGCCGCTGCTCAGCGTCCACGCATCGGGGATGCGCATGGCGGTGAGCTTCTGCGAGTACACGTCGCCCGACGCGGTGTACTGCCGGTCGCCCGTCCACGCGCTCCCCCATCCGCATCCGCCCACCCCCGCGAACTCGGGGAGGCCGTCCTCCACCATCGTCGGCTCCACGTAGTCGACGAACGGAAGGCGGCGCAGGGCGGCCAGCGCTCCGGGCCCGTCCAGCTTCACCTCCATCGAGGGAAGGAGGTCGTCCGTGCGCACCAGCGTCACGCCCGGCTGCGACGCGACCGCCGCGCGCCCCTGCGACCACTCGCTGCGCCCCACCAGCACCCGTCCGCGCCACACGCCGCGTACGCCGCCCGGCGACTTGAGCCCCACCGCCGCGTTCCCGCCCGCGGCGGAGATGGCGGCCCAGAGCTGCTCGTCCGTGCGCTCTACCCAGGTGCCGGGGCGCTCCTGCGCGCGGGTAGGGATTGGCTGCCCCGCGCGCGTCACGGCCGGCGCCACCGGGTCCGGCGACGCGGGACCGTCGGAGCAGGCCGCCAGCGCCACCAGCGCGGCGAGGGCAAAGGGTACGGCGATGCGCGGAGCGTACATGAAGCGTCCTCTTATGCGGCAAAGGAAGATCGCGGGCCGTGACCCGTGGCGGGCGCGGCCTGCGGAGGAGGTAAACAGATGGCGCTAAACGATATACAAGGTTTTGCCGGGATGCAACCCTCCGGGCGCGCCCGGCGCGTCCTTTGCACCGCCGCGCAGGGCTGCGCCGCGACCGACCGTCCGGCTGCCCCGCGATCCGCCGGCATCCACAGGAGCCCGTGTTGACCCGGTCATTCTCCCTGCGCCCGTACGCCGCCGTCCTCTTCCTGGCCGCCTGCACTCCCGGCGGCGGCACGCCTGCGACCGGCCCGTCGCCGCGCCCCGAGCCCGCCGCGCCCGCCGCGCTGGAATATCAGCCGCTCACGCCCGGCCTCCCGCCGATCCAGCGCGTGGAGGCCCCGCTCGCCATCCGCGTGATCGAGCCGGGCAGCAACCTCCTTCGTCCGAAGCGGGACTCGGCCTTCATCTACGGCTCGGTGGGGACGGGGGGCGCGGCGCTGACCATCAACGGGACGCCGGTGCCTGTGGCGCCGAACGGCGCGTTCATCGCCTACCTGGCCGTGCCGGCGAGCGCCTGGGAGCTGCGCGCGTCCAAGAACGGGCAGACGGCCAGCCACACCATACCCTACCGCCCCGAGCCCACGCCCGACTTCGAGGGGATGGGGGGCGTGCCGCAGGTCTACACCACGCCGCGCTCGGCGCGGGTGAGTGGCGGATTGGACACGCTGGCGACGGGATCGGAGGTGTTCGCGCGCGCCACGCCCACGGGCACGTACCGCTGGTTCTTCCCACGCGGCACGCGCCTCTCGCTGGCCGAGCGCCGCGGCAGCCAGTATCGCGTTCAGCTCGATCCCTCGACCGCCGCATGGATCGACGCGAGCGGCGTGACCGTGGCCGACACCACCGCGGCGCCGATGGCCCCCGTCGCGCTGGGCGCCGTCGCCGTGACCCCCGCCGAGCGCTGGGTGGACGTCCGCATCCCGGCCCAACGCGCGCCCTTTTTGGTGGAGCCCGGCGAGCGCGAGTGGACGGTAACGCTGTACGGGGTGACGGCGCAGGCCGCCAGCACCGCGCAGAACGACTCGATGCTGACCGGCGTGGCGCAGGATGCAGCCGGCCCGTCCACTGCGAGGGTGCGCCTGTCGCTGGCCCGCGCGCCGTGGGGGTACAAGGCATTCTACGCGGCGGACGGTGCGCTCGTCCTGCGCCTCCGCCGCCGCCCGGCGATCGACGCGGCCAACCCGCTGCGGGGGCGGCGCATCGTGATCGACCCCGGCCACCCGCCCGCGGGCGCCACCGGCCCCACCGGCCTGTACGAGGGCGACGCCAACCTCGCCATCTCCCTGCCGCTGGCCGAAAAGCTGCGCGCCGCCGGCGCCGAGGTGATCCTGACGCGCACGGGCCGCGAGCCCCCGTTCTCCACCAGCTCGGCCGAGGACCTGCGCGGCCGTGTGGCGCTGGCGGTGCGGAGCGACGCGGACATCCTGGTGTCGGTTCACAACAACGCCTTCGGCGAGGCCCAGAACCCGTTCCGCGCCTTCCACACGGCGGTGTACCACTTCCAGCCGTTCGGCCGCTCGCTGGCGCAGGCGCTGGCGGACAACATCGTCGGCGTGACGCTTCTGCCCAACCGCGGCGCGCTGCGCGAGAACCTGGCCCTGGTGCGCCCCACCTGGCTCCCCTCGGCCCTCACCGAGTCGCTCTTCATGCCCATCCCGGAAGAGGAGAACGCCCTTCGCGATCCTGCCTTCTTGGACCGCCTCGCGACGGCACACGTCCGCGGGATCGAGGCGTTCTTCAGGGCCGAGGCGCGGTAGTGCGTGAGTGCGTTAGTGCGCCAGTGCGTGGCGCCGCTCACCAGAGATCTGCTCCGACGACAGACCGCAATCTCACGCAGAGGCGCAGAGACGCAGGAGTAGGCGCGGAGGTCTCTCCCTGCGTCTCTGCGCCTCTGCGTGACCCCCGCTGTTCAAACGCACTCACGCACTAACGCACTCACGCACTTTTTTTCGATGAAAGCGATCGTCATCACCCGCCCCGGCGGCCCCGAGGTGCTGGAGCAGGAAGACCGGCCGGTGCCCGAGCCGGGGCCGGGCGAGATCCGGGTGCGCGTGCACGCCTCGGCGCTGAACCGCGCGGACCTCCTGCAGCGCCGCGGCATGTACCCCGCCCCTCCCGGCGCCCCCGCCGACGTCCCCGGGCTCGAGTACGCCGGCGAGGTGGATGCGGTGGGGCAGGGCGCGGGCCTGTGGGCCGTGGGGAACCGGGTGATGGGGATCGTCGGCGGCGGCGGGCACTCCGAGTTCGTGGTGGTGCACGAGCGCGAGGCGATCCGCATTCCGCAGAACCTGGGCTTCGAAGAGGCCGCCGCCATCCCCGAGGCCTTCCTCACCTCCTACGATGCCCTCTTTCGCCAGCTCGACGTCAAGGTGGGGGAGCGCGTGCTGATCCACGCGGTCGGGAGCGGGGTCGGCACCGCGGCGCTGCAGCTTGCACGTGCGGCGGGGGCGGAGGTGCTCGGAACGTCGCGCTCGGCCGCGAAGCTGGAGCGTGCCCGCGAGTTCGGGCTGGAGACGGGGATCGACACCAGCAAGGAGGACCTGGCCGAGGCGGTCAACCAGGCCACGTACGGGGGCGGCGTCCACGCGCTTCTGGATCTAGTCGGCGGGAAGCTGCTTGAGGCGTCGCTGCGGGTGCTCGCGCTGCGCGGCCGGGCGGTCGTCGTGGGCACCACCGCCGGCACCAAGGCGGAGATCGACCTGGGGCTTCTCCTGCGGCGCCGCATCCACATCTTCGGCACCGTCCTGCGCAGCCGGCCGCTGGAGGAAAAGATCGCCCTCGCGCGCGAGTTCTCCGGCGCCGTGCTCCCGCTGGTCTCCTCCGCCCGCATCCGCCCCGTCGTCGACACGGTGTACCCCTTCGCCGACATCCGGAAAGCCCACGAGCGCATGGAGGCGAACGACACGTTTGGGAAGATCGTGCTGACGTGGTGAGTGCGGCGGGTGTGGGGGGGGTGACGGCAGTTGAGGCGGGGGGCCGGGTGTGGTCCGGCGGTTGAAACCGCTGCAACAACCGCGGGAAACCTGCCTTCGCAGGTTGGGGGCGAGGTGGGTGTTGGGCGGCCTGGAGCGGCCGGGGGCGGCGGCGCCGCGCGCGCCGGGGGATAAATCCCCCGGCTGGAACTACGCGAAGGCGGCTGAAGCCGGCTCGACAATGCCGGCGTTGCAGAGAACGATGACGCAGCAGGTAGATGCATGCGTCCGCCCCTCCCCCGCGGTTTGGGGGAGGGGCCGCGAGGAACGAGCGGGGGAGGGGGCCCCCTTGCGCCCGCGGCCCCGCGCGCCATCTTCCCCGCCGCTGGACCAGCGATCTTTCGAGCGCCCGGCGGACGGAATCCGCGGGGCGCTCTTATCACGGGATAGAGGAGATGGACGTGGAACAGAGAATCAGGCCGGTCGAGATCTACATGCAGGGCCCCGCGCCCGACGTCGAGGTGCCGCGGCCGGTGCGGCTGTCGCAGGTGACGTTCGCGGACCTGGCGGAGCCGCAGAGCCAGAACGTCGCGGGGACGCTGTTCGGCGGGGTGCTGCTGGGGTTCATCGACCGCGCGGCGGCGTTCTGCGCCATGAAGCACGCCGGCCGGCCCGTGGTCACCAAGAGCATGGACAGCGTGGAGTTCAACGA
Organism: Longimicrobium sp.; assembly: GCA_036387335.1. NCBI lineage: Bacteria > Pseudomonadati > Gemmatimonadota > Longimicrobiia > Longimicrobiales > Longimicrobiaceae > Longimicrobium > Longimicrobium sp. Next base: position 25,498 of record DASVTZ010000235.1, on the reverse strand, counting down.
GCCGATCTACATCGGCGAGCTGGTGGTCGCGCACGCGTCGGTGAACTTCGCGGGGCGCACCAGCATGGAGATCGGGGTCAAGGTGCTGGCCCAGAACCCGGTCACGGGCGAGGAGCGCCACACCAACACCTGCTATGCCACCTTCGTGGCCCTGGACGAACGCGGACGCCCCACCCCCGTGCCCCCGGTGCTGCCCGAGACCGAGGAGGAACGGCTCCGCTTCGAAGCCGCGCAACTGCGGCGAGAAGAGCGGCTGGCGAGGAGCCGGAGGAAGCGGAACAGATAGTAGACGAGGAATGACGAGGAACAGCCAGCAGAAGGCCCCGGCCCTTCGCTCGCTGTTCCCCATTCCCCAATCCCCATTCCCCATTCCCCATTCCCCATTCCCCATTCCCCATTCCCCGCCGTCCGGGAACCAACCTCCGCCAGCACGGTACTCTCCATTGACGGCCGTGGGGGCGCCCGCTACGTTGCGCCGCCCCGACCCGGCCACCTACTTCTTGCACACGCCCGGATGACTTTTCCGATCGCACCCCGGCCCGAGAGCCGCTCCGGAGCATGCCGGGAGCGGGGGCGTGGCGCGTCGGCGGGGCGGAGCGCGGGGGCGGGACGGCGGCGTTAGGAGGGCGGAAGCGGCGGCATGCCGCGGCACCTCCATCCCCCGCCCGGCCGCAGCCCAGCGCCGGGCGGTTCGTTTTGCGTCGGGCAGAGCTTTTGCAGGGTCTACATCGTTTGGCACAGCCACAGAAAACGGCTCCGGAACGAGCGCAAGCTACGGATCGAGATATGGCGACAGCGCGGAAAGGCACCACCACCACACCGAGGCGGCGGAAGAAGGGCGGCGGGTCCGAGGCCGGCTTCGGCGTGGCCAACGAGGACCAGTCCAGCCTGGACCAGTACCTCAAGGAAGTCAGCACCCATCCGCTGCTCACGTCGCCCCAGGAGATCGAGCTGGGGCGCCGCGCGCGCCTGGGCGAGGAGGACGCCGTCAACGAGCTGGTGCGCGCCAACCTGCGCTTCGTGATCTCGGTGGCCAAGAAGTACCAGAACCGCGGCGTCTCCCTCTCGGACCTGATCCAGGAGGGGAACGTCGGCCTGGTGACGGCCGCGCGCAAGTTCGATCCGGACCAGGGGGTGAAGTTCATCTCCTACGCCGTGTGGTGGATCCGCCAGGCGATCCTTTCGGCGCTCGCCAACCAGGGCCGCTCGGTGCGCGTGCCGCTCAACCGCGCGTCGGACCTGGCCAAGATCTTTCGCGAGCGCGAGCGGCTGAAGCAGGAGCTTCGCCGCGATCCGTCGCCGCAGGAGCTCAGCGAGGCGACCGGCCTGTCGCCGGAGATCGTGGAGAGCCTGCAGACGCTGAACGCCGCCGAGATCCGCCTGGACGCCCCCATCGGAGACTCGGACGACAGCCAGCTGATGGACCGCTTCATCGCTGACGAGGCGATCATGACGGAGGACGAGGTGGAGGAGCGCCTCCTCTCCGAGCGCATCGACCGGGCGCTGAACACCCTTCAGCCGCGCGACGCCAAGGTGCTCAAGCTGTACTTCGGCCTGGAGGGCGGGCGCGAGCACACGCTGGAGGAGATCGGCGACATCCTGGGCGTGACCCGCGAGCGTATCCGCCAGCTCCGCGACCGCGCCCTCAAGCGCCTGCGCGAGGGCGAGATGGGCGAGGCGCTGGCCTCGTTCGCGGCGGCGTAGCCGATGGCTCGCCGCAGAACGCAGGAGCGCCGTACCCGCGGGCCGGGTGCGGCGCTCAGCTTTTTCCTCTCACGGGGCACACAGAGACAACTTCGAGGCACAGAGTGGCGACGCTGACCGGAACGGTGCTCCGCGCGCAGGGCGGAGTGTACGAGATCGAAACCGCGGAAGGGATCATCGAGGCGTCTTTGCGCGGACGGGTCAAGCGCGAGGAGCGCACCGGCGACAAGGTGGTGGTGGGCGACGTGGTGGAGCTGGGGCGCGGCTCGGGCTCCGGCGCGGAGGCGTGGACCATCGAAAGCGTCCACGACCGCCGCAACGTCCTCGCCCGCCGCGCGCCGGGGAAGGCGCCGCGCGCCAAGGTGATCGTCGCCAACGTAGACCAGGTGCTGATCGTCTTCGCCGCGGCCAACCCATCGCCCCACCTGCGCATGCTCGACCGCTTCCTGGTGATCGCCGAGGCGGCTGAGCTGCGCCCGCTGATCGTCGTCAACAAGACGGACGTGGAGGGGGAGGAGGCCGCCCGCGCCCTCTTCGCCCCGTATGAGCGCGCCGGCTACCGTATCATCTTCACCGCCGCCAAGCAGGGCGTGGGCGTCGAAACCCTGCGCGAGGCGATCTGCGGCCAAGTGTCGGCGCTGGCGGGGCCGTCGGGCGTGGGAAAGAGCAGCCTTCTCAACGTGGTGCAGCCGGGGCTGGGTCTGCGCGTTGCGGCGGTGAGCGAGGCCGTCAACAAGGGGCGCCACACCACCGTCACCGCGCAGCTCATCCCGCTGGAGTGCGGTGGCTACGTGGCGGACACGCCGGGGCTGCGCGAGGTGGGGCTGTGGGAGATCGACACGGACCAGCTCCACTTCTACTTTCCCGAGTTCGCGCCGCTCATCGGCGAGTGCCGCTACAGCTCGTCGTGCACGCACATCCACGAGCCCGGCTGCGCCATCCGCGCCGCCGTGGATGCGGGCGGCATAGACTTCGGCCGCTACGACAGCTACCGCCGCATGATGCTGGGCGAGGACGACGAGTATTGAAACGACGACAGCATCACACAGAGGGCACGGAGGGGGACTGAAAGCCGCGGAGAAGTGCTCTTCGCGGCTCTTTCGTAGTATGGTGTCTCTGGATCAGATATGTAGCAGTTTTAGGCGAACATTTGATGTGACGCAGGTGTGCGGGTGCTCGTCATTGGTTTGAATCACCGGGTGCAACCGGTCAACCGTGCAGTCACATTCGTGGAGATCAGCGATGTTCAAAGCCACCCGTTTCCTTCTTCCCCTCCTTGCCGCGGCGGCGCTCGGCGCCTGCGACGGTGGCACGGACAGCGGTAGCAGCCGCGTCAGCATCCGGCTGGTCGATGCGCCGGGCGACTTCAAGGAAGTGAAGGTCCAGATCAGCGAGCTGTACCTGCAGCGCGAGTCGGATGCCGACTCCACGTCCGGCCGCCTCACGCTCGCGGCGGACAGCTCGACCTACTTCGACCTGCTGGCGCTGGTGGGCGGCGCCGGGGCGGACCTGGTGAGGGACGCCGTGATCCCCGCGGGCACCTACTCGCAGCTCCGCGTGCGCGTGGGCGATGCGTACGTGGTGACGCGCGACGGCAAGGTGTACGCTACGCCGGGCGCCCGCCTCCCCGCCGGGATGACTGCGACGGGCACCATCAACCTGACCAGCGGCAAGTCGCGCGCGAGCGGCTACAAGATCCGCTTCCCCGGCCCCGGCCTCACGGTGGACGGCGACAGCAGGATCGTGGCGCTGGACTTTGACGTGGCGCGCTCGTTCGGGCACGTGGCCGGCAAGAGCGGGCAGCTCATCCTGAACCCGCAGTTCACGGTGACGCAGGTGCAGCTCTCGGGCGGCATCAGCGGCCTGGTGACCATGGCCACGGGCGTTGCCTTCCCGGCCTGCGGCGGCGCCGCGACGGACGTGACGCACTTCACCGCGACCGCCACCGGCCCGAGCACGCTCTCGGCCAAGGCGCAGGCGGACGCGCGCTACAAGATGGCGTACGTCACCCCGGGCACCTACGCGATGGGCGTCGCCCCCGTGGGCTACGCGAACGGCGACTCGCTGATGATCGCCGCCACGCCCAGTGTCCCCAACGCGACCCTGACCTCGGGCCAGAACGTGGTGGTGGACTACAGCGTCACCGGCATCACCTGCAAGGTCAAGCCGGCCTGATCCAGGTCGAGCGGCAGACAGAAAGGGCGGGCGCCTTCCCCGGCGCCCGCCCTTTTTGCGTGTCTTCAAGATCCGAACGGCTGGTCTCACGCGGAGGCGCGGAGCCACGGAGAGAGCTTCGCGCGCCCTCCCCGCGTCTCCGCGTCTCCGCGTGAGGCAATCGCGATCCCCGCGTTACGCCCACGCCTCGGTCGCGCGCCCGGCGCCCGCCTCCAGCGCCGTCGCATCGTACAGCGGAAGCCGCACGATGAAGGTTGACCCGACGCCCGGCGTGGACTCCACCTCCAGCCGCCCGCCGTGCCCCTCCACGATCTCGCGGCAGATGGCGAGCCCCAGCCCCATCCCCTTCCCCTTGCTGGACACGAACGGCTGAAAGATCTGGTCCAGCTTCTCCGCCTCGATCCCCGGCCCGTTGTCCGTCACCCGCACCTCCGCCGATCCCGCCGCCGACTCCACGCGCAGGGTGAGGCGGCGGTCGTCCTGTTCGTGCATCGCCTCGCAGGCGTTGCGCACCAGGTTCTCGAAGACCTGCCGCAGGTAGTACGGATCGGCGAGAACGACCGCCTTGCCTAGCACCCCGGCGTCCACGCGCATGCCGGGGTCGCGCTCCTGCTGACGGGCGAGCTGGGCGATGATCTCGTGCACGGGCACCGGCTGGCGGCTGAGGGCCCGCCGCGCGCCGCTGGCGTACACCGAAAGCTCGTCCAGCATGCTCACCAGCCGCTGGCTCTCGGAGACGATCGCCTCGCACACCTCGCGGCGGCCGGTTGCGTCGCTCACGATGCGCTCGTCCTGCAGGATGTCGGCGTTCAGAACGACGGTCTGCAGCGGGTTCTTGATCTGGTGCAGGATGCGCGCGGTCGCCGTGCCGATGGCGGCCACCTTTTCCTCCTCCGCCCGCCGCCGGTCGCTGCGCCGCAGCAGCGTGACGATGACGGCCGCGGTGAACACCACCACGCTCACCACCACCACCACGCTCACGCCGAACATGATGCGCGTGTCCGGGCAGGGGAGCGCCGCGGTCTGGGCCAGCAGGACCATCATGGAGGGTTCACGCGGAAGGTGTTGGCGGGGCGCCCGGAAAAGCGTCCCGGAAAGGATGTGCTACTCTTCGTCGGGCAGGGTGGAGACGACGAAGGAGATGGTCTCGCCGCGCTCGCCGGGGATCATGGTCTCCACGATGATGCGGCGGACCACGCGGCGCTCGTCGTGAAGCGTCAGCCCGAAGCTCAGCCCCAGCTCCGCCGAGTCGACCTGCGTGTGCACGCGGGGCCCGGGCGGGTGTGCCGGCCGCTCCGGGTTGCGCAGGAGCGTCTTGGTGGACTGGCGGCCGTTGTCCAGGTCACACGTCACCTTGACCTGGCGGAGCCAGTCCGGCTGGTAGCCGATCCGGTAGCGGCGGCCGTGCTGGTCCTGCCCTTCCCCTTCGCGGTTGTGGCGTGCCATCGGCGGGGCTCCGGGGTGCGGCGTGGTTGGGCCGCGTCGGGCCCGGCCCCGCACCGAATCTCCGCGCGGGCGTGAGGGTTTGTCAAGAATGGGTGTGTGGGGAGGGGATTAGTGCGTGAGTGCGTGAGTGCGTTAGTGCGTCTCGACGCCGCCCGAGGAGTGAGAAGGGGGACCGAATGGGCTAGGAGCACGCCCCCCTTTTCTGTCATCCTGAGCGACGCGCCTCTCAGTCCTGTCCCGCGCTCTGTCCTAAGGCGCGGAGTGAAGGATCTACTGCGCGTTACGACGGGCCCGCGGCGAAGACCGGGCCTCGCTCCTCGCCGGCTAGATCCTTCGTTCGCCACAGGAATGTACAGTGCGCCGCCCAGTACGCGGCGGCGGCTCTCTCAGGATGACATTCCGTGAACTCATGCAATCCTCACGTAACCGGCATCGGCACGAACGCCAGCACAAAGAACACGACGCACGCCCACCCCGCCACGCGTTGGCCACGGGTAAGGGGAAGGCGAGTGTCGAGGACGGGCGGGTGCGACAGGCGGCCGCGGCCGATCAGGAGGACGAGCAGGGCCCAGAACCACCATCCCGGCCACCACCACCCCAGCACGAGCAGCGAGGCGAAGAAGACTGTCGCGACGGCGAGCTGCCGCCGGGTGCCGAGGAGGGCGTAGACGATGTGGCCGCCGTCGAGCTGGGCGACGGGGAGGAGGTTCATCGCGGTGAAGAAGAGCCCCACCCATCCCGCCACCGCCATCGGGTGGAGGATCAGGACGCCGGCGTCCGGCGCGAAGACGGCGCGGAGAGCCAGCCATAGAAGCGAGTCTCCCAGGCTCAGCGGGACACCGTAGAACGGGGCCAGGTTGAGATGGCTGGGGAGGTGCGGCATCGAGCCCATCGGCTCGCTCAGCGCGAGCCCCACGGCGGCCACCGGCAGCGCGAGAACGAGCCCCGCCAGCGGACCCGCCGCGCCCACGTTCATCAGCATCCGCCGGTGAAGCATGGGCGAGCGCAGGCGGATAAAGGCGCCCAGCGTGCCGATCAGGCTCAGGAAAAAGGGCGCGGGGATGAAGTACGGCGGCGAGGCGTCCAGGTTGTGACGCCTGGCCGCGACGTAGTGGCCCATTTCGTGCCCGAGCAGCACGCCCATCAACGGGATAGAGAAGAGGAGTCCGGGCAGGAGCGCGGCGGCGTGGAGCCCGGTGGGCACGGGGAGCGCCACTCCGAGCACCACCCGCTCCGCCAGCCCCAGCGGATCGCGGCCGGCGATCAGCGCGCCGGAGACGGTGGCGCTGAAGAGGGCCGCCAGCAGCAGGACGGCGTGCAGAAGCCACCGCTCGCGGCGCGGCGGGCGGGTGCGGACCTCCAGGGCGATCTCCCAGCCGTCGCCGGCGGGCGAGGCCCAGTGCGAGCCGGGCCACCCCTCCAGCATGCGGCGCACGGCTGGACCGTCCGGGGCCACACCGGGTATCAGGAGGCCGAAGACGACCTCGCGGTCGCCGATCCGCACCACCCGGACGGACGCGAAGAGCTCCGTCAGAGGGGTAAACGGCACACTTGACCGTGGAAATAGCGGGCGTTAGGTTGGGGCCACTGACCCCCATAGATCATCAGGCAAGTCTCGGGCGCATTCCGCCCTCTTCCTTGCTCCCCGCCCAGACCCCTCAGAAGACCATCCAGCGGATCGGGCGGGATCGCACCCCCTGACCCGCGGGACGCGCTGACGCATTCGGAGACCCACGTGGACATCACTACCATAAAATCCAAGAGCATCGCCGAGCTGCACGAGATGGCCGAAGGCCTCAACATCTCGAACTACTCGGGGCTCCGCAAGCAGGACCTTATCTACCGCATCGAGCAGAACCTGCTGGACTCCGAGGTCGTGCTGCGCGGCGAGGGCGTGCTGGAGGTTCTGCCGGAAGGGTACGGCTTCCTCCGCTCGCAGGACTGGAACTACCTGTACGGGCCGGACGACATCTACGTCTCGCCCAGCCAGATCAAGCGCTTCGACCTGCGCACCGGCGACACGGTGCTGGGGCAGGTGCGCCCGCCCAAGGAGGGCGAGCGGTACCTGGCGCTCCTCAAGGTGGAGCGCGTCAACGGCGACGAGCCGGACAAGGCGAAGCACCGCATCGCCTTCGACAACCTGCGCCCCCGCTATCCGGACCAGCGCGTGAAGCTGGAAGCCCCCACGGGCGACCTGTCGATGCGCGTGATGGACCTGATCGCGCCGCTGGGCAAGGGGCAGCGCGGGCTGATCGTGGCGCCGCCCAAGGCCGGCAAGACGATCCTGATGCAGAAGATGGCCAACGCCATCACCGAGAACCACCCCGAGGTGCACCTCATCGTCCTGCTGATCGACGAGCGGCCCGAGGAGGTGACGGACATGCAGGAGAACGTCCGCGCCGAGGTGATCTCGTCCACCTTCGACGAGCCGGCCGACCGGCACACGCAGGTGGCGGAGATGGTGCTGGAGAAGGCCAAGCGCCTGGTGGAGCACGGCCGCGACGTGGTGATCCTGCTGGACTCCATCACCCGCCTGGCCCGCGCCTACAACGTGACGGTGCCGCACTCCGGAAAGATCCTCTCCGGTGGTGTGGACGCCAACGCGCTGCACAAGCCGAAGCGCTTCTTCGGCGCGGCGCGCAACATCGAGGAGGGCGGCTCGCTCACCATCGTCGCCACGGCGCTGGTGGAGACGGGGAGCCGGATGGACGAGGTGATCTTTGAGGAGTTCAAGGGGACCGGCAACATGGAGCTGGTGCTCGACCGCCACATCGCGGACAAGCGCATCTTCCCGGCGATCGACATCAACCGCTCGGGCACGCGCCGCGAAGACCTCCTTCTCAGCGAGCTGGAGCTCACGCGCGTCTACCTGCTGCGCAACTTCCTCTCGGACATGGCGCCCGCAGAGTCGATCGACTTCCTCCTCACGCGGATGAAGAAGACCAAGGCGAACAAGGACTTCCTGGATTCGATGGCGCGCGGCTGAGGCGGAGGTGCGTCATGGATGTGGCGAGGGCCGGTCTCCCCAGGGGAGACCTGCCCTCTGCTTTGCGCTGCCGCCAACTCGCGGTTGTGTGCATGTTTGGGTATCCCGGTACTGACCTGGCGCTACTTCCTGGATTCCCGTGGCGCGGGGCTGATCCCGCTGCCACCTCGCGGAGGAGGGGGAAGCACGGGTGGTACGTCACCGACGGGGGTGTAGCCCCCGAGCGCCGGGTACCGGTATCCCTGTTCCCGTGGCGGTGGGCGCTGGGGTTTGGAGGTCTCTTTTCCGCCGGAAGCCGCGCTTTCATCTGGCATCGTCCCCTCCTATTGGTCGAAGTTCAGCGGCGGGTCCTGCAATGCAGAGACCTTAAAGAACTCGATCGACGTATACGAGTCCTTCCAGATGTGCAGACCGGCCGAATCAGGGACCGGCTGTCCCAACTTTCCGTTCTCGTCTACATGATAAGCCGCGGAAATGAAGATGTCACCCTCGTTCGGGTGTGCACCGGCGTAAGACCCGGGCCCTAATACCCGCCGACGAAGCGGCCATCCGTGAGGCGAAGCAGGACGAATTCGGCCTCACGTGCCCGGAACACATATCCCATGTCGTAGGATACGGCACCCGTATCAGCTTGTTGATCCAGTGCTGTCTGTACACCCAGGTCAGGAGAATGGGCCAGATGGCGGGCGCCAGGAACACGATCAGGAGAACCGCCCCCCAGTACCGCGCCGGATGGATCTCCGAATAGCCATTCCGGTGGATGAGAATGATGGCCGGGAGCAACAGTACGTAGTTCAGCGAGCTGTAGAAGAGTCCCTGGACCAGCGCACTCCCCCAATCGTTCAACCGGGCGGGCATCCGGAGCCGGTACACGGCCATGGAGATCAGCCCGGGCAGCACGAACAGGGCGAAAAGCGCGAGGTTCGAGGGTGTCAGCGTGTCTTTCATGCACTCTCCGTTGGCCCATCGTCCACTCAGGCCGTCAGCTTCGCTCGCCCTGCGCCGCGCAGGTGGCGCTGCCACTGAATACCCCGGACCGCCCAACAGGGACTAGAACGAAGCGTTCAGCACCTCCGAGAAGAATGGCACGACCTGACTAGCAAAGCGGGGGCGGAGGGCGCTGACGTGGTCACCGGGGTAGGGCTGAAAGGTGTGGCGGATGCCGGCGGAGTCCAGCGCGGCGGAGAGCTCGCGCAGGTTGGGGAGGATGTGGGTGAAGGGGTCCGAGGTGCCTACGTCGAAGCGGATGCCCCGCAGCCGGCGCAGGCCCTCGGCGTTCTCGCGCACGAGGGTTGACGGGGTGAGGGCGGTCCAGCGGGAGTAGGCGGGCTCGTCGCGGATCAGGGCGCCATCCGCACCGCGGCGGAAAGGGAGATCCACGAAGAGCGGCGCGCGCTCCGGCGCGGGCGTGACGGCGGTGGCGAGGCCCAGGATCAGGCGCGCCTGGAAGCCGGCCGCGCTCACCGCATCGCGGTCGGCGAGCGAGAGCGCGGCGGGCCAGAAGGGCGCCAGGTCGTCCATCATGCGCGGGCCGAAGCAGCAGGGCGAGGCCGCGTACACCGCGCCGAAGACGTCGGGGTGGCGCGCCGCCAGCGTCAGCGCGCCGAAGCCACCCATCGAGTGCCCCTCGATCCCGCGCGAGGCGGCGCGCGGGAGGGTGCGGTAGCGCCGGTCCACGTGCGCCACCAGGTCGCGCGCGACGAAGTCCGCCCAATTCCCCGCGACGGGCGAGTTGGTGTAGAAGGCGCCGCCGTACGCGTTCCGCGCATCGGGAACGACCACGATCATCGGACGCGCGCGCCCCGCCGCGATCAGCGAGTCCATCAGCAGGCGGATGGGGACCCGGCCCGTCTCGAACGCCTGGAGCGGCGCGTCGAAGCCGTGCAGCACGTACAGCGTGGGGTAGCGGCGGCCGCTGGTCGAGTAGCCCGGCGGCAGGTACACCAGCGCCTCGCGCCGCGCGGGGTCGCCCAGCCGGTTGCCCGCAAGCGACGGCGCATCCACGGTGTCGCGGACGAGCTGCCCGGCGGACGCGCGGGTCCCCGCCGTGGCGCATGCGGAGAGAGCCAGGGATCCCAGGAGGATGCGGGCGCGGCGGAGGGTCTTCATGGCGCGGGTGTCACATGCGGGGCGCGTGGACGTTGATGCGGAGCGGCGGTCGTGATGCGCGCCGCATTCGACCACTCCAGGAGGTGAGGCAATGAAGCGTCTGCTCGTGTGTGCGCTGGTGTTCGCGGCGGGGTGCCGCGACGTGAGTCATGCGGACGATGTCGTGGTGGAAGGCCGGCTCACGTTCGGCTTTGAGACGGCTTCCTTCCGCCCCTGCCAGTCGGCGGAAAACTGGCTCCCCCTCCTCACGGCCGAGATGTACGCGCGCTACGACTCGCTCGCCGACGCGATGTACGAGCCCGTGTTCGCGCGCCTCCGCGGCACCGTGGGGCCGCCGGGCCGCTACGGCCCCATGGGCGGCAACGACCGCGAATTCCACGTCGTCGAGCTGGTGGAGATGCGGAAGACGGCGGAGCGCGACTGCCCCAACACGCGTTAGGCGTGGAGGATCGGGCCCGTGTAGATGGACGGGGTCACCAGCTCGCCGCGCTCGATCACCTGGCGGTCCCAGGGGAAGACGATGAGCGCGGGCGTCTCCAGGGCGAAAAAGTCGGGACGGTAGCCGCCGGGGCGCACGAAGGAGGTGGCGGTGCGCACCTCGGCCGGCCCCACCTCGCGCACGGCGGCGAGCGCCAGCCGCAGCGTGTCGCCGCTGGTGGTGAGCTCGTCCACGATCAGCACGCGCCGTCCACGCGCACGCGGCGGCGCCGAGGATAGGACCATCGGCGCCGGACGGGCCACCGCGCTCCCGTCGCGCCGCGAGATCTTCATCGACTCGAACTCCACCTGCAGGATCCCCGCGACGGTCGCGGCCGGGATCACGCCCGCCGTAGCGATGCCGATCACCAGGTCCGGTTCGTACTCGTGCGCCACGCGGATGGCCAGCGCGCGACAGAGCTCGCCGAACAGCTCCCACGAGAGCTCCAGCGTGTCCGACGCGCCACCTCCGCCGTCGTCGCCAGTGCGGGGGAACGGAATCGGCTCAACCATGCGACCTCCTGGATGTGGATGAAGGCGCGACGGTGCTACAAGTTCCGTTCCCCGCACCGGAGACGCGCACCTTTCGGCCCACCGACCGACACTGCGCGAAACCGCGCGCCGTCGGTCCCGTACCACCCTGCGCTCGCACCACCGTACCCCATCCGAGACACATCATGGCTTCATCCTCACTCGCCCGCCTCGAACGGGGGCTGGACCGGCTGCACGCCCGCGTGCGCGCCAACCCGGTTCTCCGGCGCTTCACCGTGTGCACGCGCATCCTGCTGGCGATCGGCTTCATCGCCCCCGCGCTGACCAAGATCCAGGGGGAGCGCTTCACGCAGATCCCCATCGACCGTCCGATCGGCTTCTTCTTCGAGGCGATGTACCGCACGGGCGCGTACTGGAACTTCATCGGCTGGGCGCAGCTCTTCGGGGCGCTCCTCCTGCTGCACCGGCGCACCGCGACGCTGGGGGCGCTCGTCTTCTTCCCCATCATCCTCAACATCTTCGCTATCACGTTGTCGATGCACTTCACCGGCACCTGGGTGGTGACGGGGCTGATGCTGCTGGCCTGCACCTACCTGCTCTGCTGGGACTACCACCGCTTCAAGCCGCTCCTCTGGCCCCCGGCGGCGCCCGAGCCCACCGCCGAGCTGTCGCCACGTGCGCGGGTGCTGGAGCGCGTCGCGTACACCATGCTGACGCTCAGTGGCCTGTGCGTGGTGCTGGCGACGCGCGGCTACTTTCCGTGGAAGTGGGTGCCGGTGTGCCTTGCCGCGGGGCTCGCGGGAGGGTTGTGCCTGCTGGGGGCGATGGTGATGGAGATGCGGGGGCGGCGTACCGTGGCGCGTGGGGCCGTGGCGGGGTAGCTTCCCGGCCCGCGTCCACCGCCACCGAGCCGCCGATGCCCGCACCGCCCGACCTCCGCGCCCGCGCCGACGCCCGCTTCGAGAGCGCCCTGCAGCAGGCCGGCGCCCGCGACCCGCGCGAGTTCTACCGCAAGCAGATGGTGGCGCTCCGGGACTCAGACCCCGATGCCTTTCGCCGGGCGCGCGCCTACTTCGAGGAGCAGCTGATCCCCGCCGTCGCCGCGGAGGACTCGGACCCGCGCGCGGAGTGGCTGGAGTACGGACGCGTCCTCGCCACGCTGGCCGCGAAAGGCCGCACCGTCCAGATCGACCCCACGGGCCGCGCCTCCGAGTACGCTCGCCCCGTCCCCCCCGATCACCTCGTCCTGCACCTCCCCGACGCCCCCTCGCAGCCCGCGATCATCGTCGGCATCCCCGTCAAGCTCTCGCCCGCCCAGAAGGCGACCCACGACCTGCTGGTGAAGCAGTCGCTGGGCTCGTAGGCGGCAGCAGGCGAACTCCGAGCACCGTTTACCACACGAGGGATCATGGAGCGGAACGAGCTCACCCGCCGGGTCATCAATGGGGTGGAGGTGATCGAAGGGAGCGACAACGTCTTCGCGGACCTCGGACTGCCCAACGCCGATTCGCTCCTAGCAGCGGCCGAACGCGCGAGGCAGATCTCCGAGGACGAGCACGTTCGGGGCCGGGGCCGGGGCCGGAAATCAAGAGGGGCGACGCCGCGGCTCGTCGTAAAGAAGTCGCGAGGGTCGTAACTGTGCAAGATCCGCCGGGCCGGGCGTCCCACAGATTATCGCAGCCGCTTCCCCCGCCTCTGGAGTCCTCCATGACCCGCGCCGCCCTGTTCGTGCCCGTTCTGCTCCTCGCCGCCTGCTCCGTGACCGCTTCGCGCCACACCGTCTACGCCACCGCGCCGGCGTCGATGGATGCGCTGGAGTGCGTGGAGCGGACCGCGCGCGCCCTGGGGTACGCCGCCACGTCCGAAGGTCTTCCTCAGAACCAAATTCGGCTGGAGCGGGACGTCACCGGTGCCCTCAGCGAGACGCGGCGCACCTGGCTCCAGATCGACGCGGTGGTGGACGATGCGCGCACCCTGCGCCTCTTCGGGGAGCGTTGGGAGCGGGGGATGCTGGGGAACGTGCGCGGGAGCAAACGCACGCCCGGCACGACGGTGCGGAGCGAGGTGCTTTCGATCGCGGAGAGCTGTGGGGGGCGGGCGGCGGAGTAGGCACCCGGCGCCGCATCGCCGGGGGATGAATTCCCCGGCTGGAACTACGCGAAGCCCACTGAAGTGGGCTCGAGGAATGCGGCGCTCCTGGAGACGCGCGAGGGAGGGGCGCTTGCATCCGCCACACGGCGCCCGCAAGTTGGGACGGATCTTGGACAACCGTCCGGGAAGGACCACGAAGAGCAGGCTGATTTGCAAGCGCTGATCATCATCGGGCACGGGTCGCACCTGAATGCGGAGTCGAGCGCGCCGGTCTATCGCCACGCGGAGGCCATCCGGCGGACAGGGGCGTTCGACGAGGTGCGCGAGTGCTTCTGGAAGGAAGAGCCCTCGATGCGCGAGGTGTTCGACCTCGTCGAGTCGGAGGACGTGTACGTCGTTCCCCTCTTCATCTCCGAAGGGTACTTCACCGAGGAGGTGATCCCGCGCGAGCTGGGGCTGGACGGGCCGGCCCTCTCGGTCACGCGGAAGCTGGGGAAGACGATCCGCTACTGCGGGCCGGTGGGTACGCACCCGTCGATGTCGGCCATGATCCTGCGGCGCGCGGAGGAGAGCGCCGGGATGGACGACGAGGAGGCGCGGCGGGCGGGGCTGATCATCATCGGCCATGGCACGGAGCGGAACAGCAACTCCGCCGAGGTCATCTACCGCGTGACCCGCGAGGCGGAGGCGGCCGGCGTGTTCGGCGAGGTGAAGACGGGGTTCCTCGACCAGCCGCCCGAAGTCGGCGAGGTGCTGGAGGAGATGGGCGGGCGCGACGTGGTGCTCGTCCCCTTCTTCGTGGCCGAGGGGTGGCACACGCAGGAGACCATCCCCGACGACCTTGGGATCAACCGCCCGGCCGTGAGCTCCGTGACGGAGAGGGATGGGCGCGCCATCTTCTACGCGGCACCGGTGGGGACCTTCCCCGAGGTGGCGGAGATCGTGCTGCAGCGCGCCCGCCAGGCCGGCGCGGACGTCCCCGAGGGGATCCTGGCCGGCGAGGACGCTCGTGTCTGACCGCCCGGAGGAGCGCGGTGCGCACGCGCCGGGCGGGATCGCGGAGGCCCGCGCGGCGCTGGCGGCATGGGTGGACGATGCGGGGGCGGAGGGGCGCGCCTTGCTCCAGGCGCTGATCCGCGCCACGGACGGCGGGCGCTACGAGATCCGCCATCGCCGCGATGCCGGCCTGCCGCTGAACGCGCTGGAGGTGTCGCGCGACCCGTTCGCCGCGCGCGCCATCGCGCAGGTGACGGATGACGGGGAGCACCGGCCCCTCAAGACGTCGCCCAACCTGCGCGCCGGGTGGGCGCTGGTGGAGCTTGACGAGCGCGCGCTCTGGACCGCGCTCGACTACCTGTACCCCGCCTGCGCGCTGCACTGGCACGCCGGGCGCACCGGCACCCTGCGCGTGACGCACTGGCGCGAGACGGCGGCGCGGCAGACCGGGATGTACGGCGCCGTCAAGCTGCTGGAGACGGACGCCGTGCGGAACACCGTCCGCGCCTGCTGCGGCGACGCCGTGTGCCTGCGCCGCGTGGCCTGGCAGGTGGACGAGGCGACGCCGCTGGAGATGGCCGACGAGGGCCCGGCGCACGGCGACGCGCTGGTCCCCTGCCCCGAGGCGTGCTCGATGTTCGTCTCGTTCGCGCGGCAGGTGCTCAAGGTGGAGCGCGCCCCCCGCCGCCCCATCGACGGCCTGGTGCCGATGGCGGCGGAGGAGACGAACCAGCTCCGCGCGATGGTGGCCGCCGCCGCGTCCGGCACGCTGGGCGGCGTGCGCGAGGGCGAGTTCGACGACCCGCTCAACCCGCGCCGCATCCGCTACCTCGCCGCCCGCCTCGCCGCCGCCGAAGCTCCGGAGGACGAGGGCGAGCTGCCGTGCGAGGGGTGCCCGCGTAAGGTGCCGTGCGACGGGTGCCCGATGGTGGCCCTCACCCCCCCGGCCCCCCTCTCCCGATAACAGGAGAGGCTGGCGCCTCTGTTATCGAGAGAGGGGGGAGTATACCGGGAACCGAACCAGCATCGGGCCGACTTCACTCGTTTTGGCCTGCCCCCCGTAAATTGATCCACTTAGAATGGGAGTCCACCCAACGCCCGAAGGGCGAGGAGGACTCATTGAAGAAGACGAGGCATACGGCGACGCAGATCGTGGGGATGCTGCGCGAGGCCGAGGCGCTGTTGGGCACGGGCAAGAGCGTACCCGAGGTAGCGAGGCACCTGGGGATTGGCGAGTCGACGTTCTATCGCTGGCGCGGAGAGTACACTGGAGTGCAGATCGATACCGTGACGCGGCTGAAGGAGCTTGAGGAAGAGAACCGGCGGCTGAAGCAGGTGGTTGCGGAGCAGGCCCTGGACATCAACGTGTTGCGGGAGGTGGCGCGGGGAAACTACTGAGCCCGGAGCGGAGGCGTGCCGCGGTCGCGCACGTTCAGCAGGTGCTGGGAATCTCCGAGCGCCGGGCGTGCAGAGCGCTGAAGCAGGCAAGGTCGACCCAGTGGGTCGGTCGCAGGGCAGAGCGCGACGGCGAGCTGATGGAGCGGATGAGGCAGCTCGCGGCAGAGAACCCGGCGTACGGCTACCGCTTCATCTGGGCGCTGCTGAGGAAGGAGGGCGTGGGGGTGAACGTGAAGCGGGTGCACCGGCTGTGGAAGGAGGCCGGGCTGAAGGTGGTGCGGCCGGTGCGGAAGAAGGAGCGTTCAGGCACGAGCGCGAACGCGTGCTCGGTCCGGCGCGCGGAGCACCCGAATCACGTGTGGACGTACGACTTCGTGCACGACGAGACCAGCGACGGGCGGAAGTTGAAGTTCCTGGGCGTGGTGGACGAGTTTACGCGGCTGTGCCTGCGGATCGAGGTGGGGCGGAGCATGACGGCGAAGAGCGTGGTGCGGGTACTCGCCGAGCTGGTGCAGATCCACGGGGAGGCAGGCGCGATCCGGAGCGACAACGGCTCCGAGTTCACTGCGGGAGCCGTGAAGGAGTGGCTCGCCGCTGCGGGGATAGAGACGATGTACATCGAGCGGAGCAGCCCGTGGGAGAACGGCTACTCGGAGAGCTTCAACAGCCGGCTGCGAGCGGAGTTCCTGAACCGCGAGGTGTTCCGGACGCTGATCGAGGCGCAGGTGCTGACGGAGAAGCACCGGTTGAAGCACAACCACGAGCGCCCGCACAGCTCGTTGAAGTACCAGACCCCGGCGGAGTTCGCCGCGGCGTGGGATGGTGAGGGCTCCGCGCCTACGGCGCTCCGCCCTCACCATCCCAGTGTGAACAGCAAGACAGAGGCAGGTCTAGCTCCCACCACACTCCCATAACGGGTGGTACAGCTTTCGGGGGCTTGCCAGTTTTCGCCCCCTCTCCTGAGAACGGCGAGGGCGCAGCCCTCTCCCGTTATCGGGAGAGGGGGCAGCGAGGAACGAGCGGGGGTGAGGGCCCCCCGCGCATCCCACAACTCACCATCCACGCGCGCCGCATATGCCCGAAATCACGACTGCACTGACCCGCACCCGCTTCGAGTTGCGCCCGCGTGAGGGCGGGCCGCCCGTGCGCGGCGACCTTCGCGTGCAGGAAGGGACCCAGCCGCTGAGCGCGGTGGTGATCTGCCACGGGTTCAAGGGGTTCCGCGAGTGGGGGTTCTTCCCGGCCGTGGCGCGCTCGCTGGCGGCGGCGGGGCACGCGGTGGTGTCGTTCGACTTCTCGCACAACGGAGTCGGGGCGGACGGGGTGGATTTCAGCGCGCTCGACCTCTTTGCGCAGCAGACGCACAGCCGCAACGTCGACGAGATCCGAATGGTGCTGGATGCGGTGCGCGGCAAGGGGCTGCTGCCGAAGCGTCCCAGGCACGTGGGGCTGCTGGGGCACTCGCGCGGCGGCGGTGAGGCGGTGCTGGCCGCGGCGGAGGACGGGCGCGTCGATGCGCTCGTGACGTGGAACGCCATCGCCACCGTGCACCGCTGGACGGACGAGCAGCTCGGGCGCTGGCGGCACGGCGACTCAGTGGAGATCACCAATGCCCGCACGGGGCAGGCGATGCCCGTAGGTCCGGCCTACCTGCGCGACCTCGAGGAGAACACGGAGCGGCTGGACATCCGCCGCGCCGCGGCCCGGCTCACACTGCCCTGGCTGATCGTGCACGGCGAGGCGGACACGTCGGTGGCGCCGGACGATGCGCGGACGCTCTGGGACATGGCGGGGGAGAACGCGGAGCTGCTGCTGATCGAGGAGGCGGACCACACCTTCGGCGCGAAGCACCCGTACCAGGGCGCCACCGATGCGCTGCGCACCGCCCAGGAGGCTACGCTGGAGTGGTTCGACGCTCACCTGAAGTAATTTTCGAACGATCGTTCGAGTGCGTATGGACAACCCCGGTTCGCGGGGTTATCGTATCGCTTCGGAGCACCGGAGCCAGGCCCGATCGACAACGATTCCAACCCGCTGAAGAGAGCATATGCCGTACGTAATCGCGGAGCCCTGCATCGGCACCAAGGACGCAAGCTGCGTCGAGGTGTGCCCGGTCGACTGCATCTACGAGGCGGACGACCAGTACTACATCAACCCCGACGAGTGCATCGACTGCGGCGCCTGCGAGCCCGAGTGCCCCGTCCAGGCCATCTTCCCGGACACGGACGTGCCGCCGGAGTGGTCGGAGTACATCCAGAAGAACGCGACGCTCTCGGCGAAGTGAACGGAAGTGCGTGAGTGCGTGAGTGCGTGAGTGCGTGAGTGCGGGGCGACCGAGATGACGGCCGCCCCGCACCTTTTTCTGTCATCCTGAGCGACGCGCCGCTCCGGCCTCGCCCCGGCTCTGATCTATGGCGCGAAGCGAAGGATCTACTGCGCGTGACGAGAGGCCCGCGTTCACGCACCGTTCTCTCGCCTCGCCGGCTAGATCCTTCAGTCGCCGCCGGAGTGTGGGATGTTACAGACTTCTGTGGGGCGGCTCCTTCAGGATGACAAAAATGGGGGGCAGCACTGGGTTCAGCGCACTAACGCACTTACGCACTAACGCACTAACGCACTTACGCACTTACGCACTAAAACGGGGCGCCCCCCAGCTCGGGAGGCGCCCCTTCGTCCGTGTCACCGGTGTCCGTTGCGGCGGCCGTAGACCATGTCGGCGTAGCCGTTGTCCGGGTTGCGGCCGCGCTTCAGGAGGCGGTCCACGGTGCCGGGGCCACGGTTGTAGGCCAGCAGCGCCAGCTTGGTGTTTCCGTCGTACTTCTCGATCAGGTCGGAGAGGTACTTGAAGCCGATCTCCAGGTTCGTCTCCGAGTCGCGCAGGTCGCTGCGCGTGGTGCCGGGCTTGAGCCAGTTCGCCGTCGCCGGCATCAGCTGGGTGAGGCCGATGGCGCCCACGTGGCTCGTCGCGCTCGTCTTGAACCCGCTCTCCGTCTTCACCAGCCCGAACGCCACTTCCGGCTTGATCCCGTTCTCGACCGCCGCCTCGTGGATCTGCACCGCCAGCCGGTCCGACACCTTGAACCCGTTCTTCCGGTACTTCTCGGCCAGCTTCTGCGCCTCGGCCACCGTCTCGTCCTCGCGGGCGTCCTCGTTCACGGCCAGGTCGGCCAGCTTCTCGAGGCGCTTGTGCTCCACCACCTTCACCGGCGTGATGGCCTCGTGAAGAGCCTGCTGCATCGTGACCGGCTTCGCGGGCTCCGGCGCCCTGTCGCGGCCCAGGATCACCGCGCCCTCCACCATCGCCCCGAGCACCAGGAGAACCTGCACCGGGCGCGAAGTGAGGAGCGCGCGGGTATCGTTGCGAAAACGCGAACGGGTACGGCTCGATTCGCTGTTCTTCATAACGAATGTCTCCCTGATTGGACGTTGCGGGCGCGCGATCTTTTGTGTCGCGGCGGTGCGTTTCGGCGTTTTTCTTATGCCCTAATGATAACCCCCACATAGGTTTAGGTCAACCCTGCACGCGCATTTGTTCCGTAATCAGAGGAGAAACGCACCCGTATTGCTGAAGCCGGCCCATGCCTCGCTTCGTAGGCACTTCGCATGCTATGTCTCGGGAATGTTCAATGACAACATACCCCGCGTCGAAAATCATCTTCATCTATTCACATTGCACAAAGTAGGGGCCGCTCCGTTGCCGGAGCGGCCCCTCACTGATTTCTGCCTTCCTGGCAGTGACCGGCTTACAGGCCCGCGTTGCGGAGCTGCTCCAGGTCGACGGCTGGCGGGGAAGGCTCGGCGCGCCGCTCGCGAAGCCGGTCCGGCTCGTCCTGACGCTGGATCACGACCGCGAAGCTGGCCACGAGGGCCGCGACCGCCACAAGACTGACACTCAAGGTGCGAATAAGCGCCTCCCGGCTAGGAGTGGAGACGCATCATCCGCTGCGCCTGCGGTCCCATTCGGGCATTTCCATGCCGAACGGGCGTTCGAATCCAAGAACGCCCCTCCTCGTCCGTTTCTGACAACGACGGTGTACCGGAACGGCTTGCCTGCCAGGGGAGCGGCGCCCATCTTGCGCCGCGCCGGCCCCGACACCCGTATAGCAGAGACCCAATGAGCGATGCGCAGCGGTTCGCGGACCCCGATGGCAGGTTCGACCTGGTGGTCCCCCAGGGCTGGTCCGCCGCGCCGGACGAGGAGGACGGCGGCGTGGAGGTGTGGCGCGAGGACGGCGTAGGGACGCTTCACCTGATCGCCTTCGAAGCCTCCGCGGACGAGTTTCCCGATCCCGCCGAAGAGCTGTACGCCTTCCTGGAAGAGCGCAGCGTGGAGCTGGAAGAGGACGAGGTGGAGGACGTGCCGCTGGAGGACGGAAGCGAGCTCGCGCTGTGCGAGTTCACGAGCGAGGACGAGGAGGACGGCGAGTCGCTCTTCTGGATGGTGGGCGTGGCGACGACGCCGGGGGCGATCTGCTTCGCCACCTACTTCTGCCCGGCGGGGGAGGAGGAGAAGGAGCGCGACACCGTGCGCCTGGCCCTCACCACGCTGCGGCTGCTGGACCCGGACTGACGCGGGGCGCCGCGCCGGCGCCCCAACACACCACTACACGTACGAGGGAACCGCTACATGCCGCTTCAGATTGGCGATCAGGCACCCGACGTGACCCTTCCGGCGCACGACAACCAGCAGGTGTCGCTGGGTAGCCTTTACGGCGCCCAGGCGACGGTGGTGGTTTTCTTTCCGCTGGCGTTCACCAGCACCTGCACGGAGGAGCTGTGCACCTTTCGTGACGACCTGGCCGATTACAACGGCCTGGGTGCGCAGGTGGCGGCCATCAGCGTCGACTCGCCGTTCGTGCTGGACCGCTTCCGCAAGGAGATCGGCGCGGACTACCTCTTCCTCTCCGACTTCAACCGCGAGGCGAGCCGCGCGTTCGGGGTGCTGCGCGAGTCGCCGCTGGGGCCGGGACTGCGCGACGTGAGCGACCGCTCGGTGTTCGTGGTGAACCCGGACCGCACGGTGCACTACGTGTGGCACAGCAGCAATCCCAGCCTGCTGCCCCCGTTTGACGAGATCCGCGAGGCGCTGGCGGCGTGAGCCGCGGGTGTGCATCCGTTTGGCCCTGAGGCGTTCTCCACGCGGGACCAGATTCGTACACCCGTTCCATGGAGATGCCCATGCGCCTGAAGCTTGTTCTGCTCTGCATCGCCCTGATGGCCGCCGCGGGGTGCTCGCGCGATCCCACCGCGGCGTGGGATCGGTCGGACTACCACTACGACTTCCAGAGGATCTGTTACTGCGGAAGCCAGGTGACCGCGCCGGTGACGATCTACGTTCGTGACGGCAGGGTCGCGCACGTCTTCAAGCGCCCGAGCGGGGAGGACCTCACGAGCCTCGCGAACGCGGATTGGCCTACCATCGAGGACCTCGTCGAGCGGATCGAGGAAGCGCGCCGCAATGGCGAGAAGAACCTGGTCGTCCGCTACGACAAGGAGCGCGGCTACCCGACTTACATCGAGATCGGGACGATCGCGAACGATGCCGGAGTCGTGTACACCGCCGAGAACCTGCGATTCGGCACACCCGAGAGATAGCTGGCAAGCAAGACGGCCGGCGGGCGCCTCGATGCGCCCGCCGGCCGTTTTTCTTTTCCGGGTAAAGATGCTCAGCGCGCCGCTTCTAGGATGGCTTCCATCTCGTGCGGGCTGTAGCGGTACGCCTCGTTGCAGAAGTGGCAGACGACCTCGGTGAACGGCTCCTCTTCCTCCTCGATGAGTCGCCGCACCTCGTCCTGCCCCAGGCTCACGATGGCAGACTCGAAGCGCTCGCGCGAGCACGGGCAGTGGAAGCGGATCGGCTGGCTGTCGCCCAGCGTGTAGCCCTCGGGGAAGATTCGCTCCAGGATCTGCTCCGGCGTCGAGCCCTCGCGCAGCAGCCGCGTGGGGTGCGGAAGGGCCGCGATCCTCTCCTCGATGGCCGCGATCTCCTTCTCCGACAACCCCGGCAGGAGCTGGATCATGTAGCCGCCGGCCACCACGCTCGTGTCCTGCTGCGTGAACACGCCCACCCCGACGGCGGAGGGCGTCTGCTCGCTCTGCGCCAGGTAATAGGTGAGGTCGTCGCCGATCTCGCCCGAAACGAGCTCCACCGTGCCCTGGTACGAGTCCTTCATCCCCAGGTGCTTGGTGACGGAGAGGAAGCCGGTCGAGCCGACCACGCCGGCCACGTTCAGCTTCTCGCCGGCGCTGTCCGCGTCGGCGTGGGGGTTCCCCACGAGCCCGCGCACCTCCCCGCGCCCGTTGGCGGTCACGATGATGCGCCCAGCCGGCCCGTCGCCCTTCACGTCCACGGTAAGGAGCTGCTCCTCTTCCTTGAGCGTGGCCGCGGCGATGAGGAGCGCGCCCATGGCCGTGCGCCCCAGCGCCGCCGTCACGACGGGCGAGGTGTCGTGGCGCCGGCGCAGCTCGGACACGATCCCCGTGGCGTTCAATGCAAACGCGCGCACCCGCTCGTCGAGAGCGGTGGCGCGCACCAGGTAGTCCCGATCCATCCTCACCCCCTGTGGAGCGCACAAAGACCCGCCGCCAAAGCACTTACGGCCGCGGCTCACGATGCACTCGGTACAACGGAACGCGCGTTGGGTTCCAATGGGGCCCTCACCCCCGCTCGTTCCTCGCTGCCCCCTCTCCCGATAACAGGAGAGGGCTGCGCCCTCACCGTTATCGAGAGAGGGGGCGAAAACCACGCCCGCCTCCACCTCCGCCTTCCGCCCTCCACACGCATCTGGTAGGGGCAGACCTGCGTGTCTGCCCACCGCCCGCGACCACCCCGTCTCGCCCCCGCACACCAATCCCGTAGGGGCAGCCCCACGTGGCTGCCCGTGCCCTACCCGGCACCGCCGCGCGCACCGCGCACGAACGCACGCCACCGCCCCTCCCCCAGGCAGTTTTGGGGGAGGGGCCGCGAGGAACGAGCGGGGGAGGGGGCCCGCGGCCCGCCTCCCCTCACCCCGGCAGCACCAGCCGCGCGATGCACCCCCGCGCATCCACCCGGTTCTCCAGGGTCAGGGTGCCGCCGTGGGCCTCGGCGATCTGGCGGCTGAGGGCCAGGCCGATGCCGGTGCCGTTGCGCTTCGTGGTGAAGAAGGGGACGAACAGGTTGGCCGTGTCCGCCAGGCCCGGGCCATCATCCTCCACCCACACCTCCACCCCGTCCCCATCCGCCCGCCAGCCGGCGCGCACCCCGCCGCCGGTCTCCAATGCGGCATCGGTGGCGTTGCGGACGAGGTTGATCAGGAGCTGGTCGATCTGGTCGGCGTCGGCGCTCACCAGCAGCTCGTCGCCGGGGACGACGCGCACGGGGAGGCGCCGCTCCAGCTCCGCCGTGTGGCGCACGCGCAGCCCGATGTCGATGGGGCTGAGCGAGGGGGGCGGAAGGCGCGCGAGGCGGGCGTACTCGGCCATGAAGCGGCTGAGCGAGGTGGAGCGCCCCGCGATGATCGCCAGGCCGCCGCGCAGGTCGTCGCCCAGCTCGCCGGGAACGGCGTCCTCGCCCACCATCCCCTGCAGGGTGCCGGCGATGGACTGGATGGGCGCCAGCGAGTTGTTGATCTCGTGGCTCAGCACGCGGATCAGCCGCCGCCACGCCTGCCGCTCCTCTTCGCGAAGCACGCGGCTCACGTCCGCCACCACCAGGAGCTGGTGCGAGCGGCCTCCCTGCCGGAACGGCCCGCGCCGCACCTCCCAACGCCCCGCGCCGCCGGGGAACTCGTGCTCGACCGTGCGCGGCGTCTCGCCCTCCAGCAGATCGGTCAGCTCCAGCTCGTCGGCGGGGAAGCCGATGATGCGCTCCGGCGGGCGGTCGAGGAGGCGCTCGCCAGCGCGGTTGACGAGGCGCACGCGCCCGCCCTCGTCGATGGCGAAGACGGCCACGTCGATCTCCGCCATCACCCGCCGCAGGAGTGCCGTCGCCTCGATGGCGCCGATGCGCTGCTCGCGAAGCGTCTCGCCCAGCGCGTTGGCCTCCACCAGCGCGAGCCCGAGCGCGTCGTCGGGGCGCGCGCCGCGGGCGCGGAGCGAGAAGTCGCCCTCGCGCAGCGCCGCCAGCAGGTTGGAGAGGGTCTGGAGGGGGCGGATGGCCCGCTCGCGCACCATCCACGCGGCCAGCAGCCAGCCGCCGCCCACCAGCACGGCCGCCGTCCACTGCACGCCGCTGTCGTACCCGCCCCGCCACAGCAGCAGCGCCGAAAGCGCCACCCCCGGCAGCCCCGCCATGAGCGCGAGGAGGAAGATCTGAGTCTGATGGCGCGTCCGGCGCCGGCGCGGGGGCATCAACCTGAGATCCCGGAGCAACCCGGCCCGCGGTTTCCGCCCCCTCTCTCGATACCGTGAGGGCGCAGCCCTCTCCTGTTATCGGGAGAGGGGGCAGCGAGGAACGAGCGGGGGTGAGGGCTCACAGCCCGAAGCGCTCCAGCCGTCGGTACAGCGCGCTGCGGCTGAGGCCCAGCGCCTCCGCGGCCTGGCTCACGTTGCCGTCGAAGCGCTCCAGCGCCTTGCGGATCAGCAGGCGCTCGGCGTCCTCCAGCGACATCTCCTCCATGGCGACGGAGGCGGGGACGCGGCCGCGCAGCGCCAGGTCCTCCACGCCCACGCGCGGGCCGGCGGTCAGCAAGATCGAGCGCTCCACTGCGTGTTCGAGCTCGCGCACGTTGCCGGGCCAGGGGTAGGAGAGGAGCGCCTTCATGGCATCGGGCGTGAAGCCCTCCAGCGCCTTGCGGTACTGAGCGGCGCCGCGGCGCAGGAAGTGGTTCGCCAGCAGCGGCACGTCCTCGCGCCGGTCGCGCAGCGGGGGGAGGTGGATCTCGACGGTGTTGAGGCGGAAGAGGAGGTCTTCGCGGAAGCGCCCTTCTTCGACGCCCTGCTGCACGTCCAGGTTGGTGGCCGAAATCACGCGCACATCCACCTTGCGGGTGCGCGACGCCCCCACGCGCTGCAGCTCTCCGCTCTGCAGCACGCGCAGCAGCTTGGCCTGCTGGTCGTGCGGCATGGTGCCGATCTCGTCCATGAAGAGCGTGCCGCCGTCCGCCAGCTCGAACGCGCCCACCCGGTCCGAGCGCGCGTCGGTGAAGGCGCCCTTTACGTGGCCAAAGAGCTCGCTCTCGAACACGCCCTCCGCGATGGCGCCCGCGTTCACCGTCACCAGTGCGCGCGAGGCGCGGGGCGACGAGGCGTGGAGCCAGCGCGCGACGACGTCCTTGCCCGTGCCGTGCTCGCCGGTGATGAGCACGGACGCGTCGGAGGGCCCCACGCGCTCCATCAGGCGCAGCACGGGGGCCATGGCGCGCGACTCGGCGATCATCTCTGGGAGCCCGTCGCTGCGCAGGCGGCGGTTTTCCTGTTCCAGCCGCTGCGTCTGGCGCAGGGCGCGCCCCAGCTCCACCTGCGACGCGAGGGTGGCGAGGAGGCGCTGGTTGTCCCACGGCTTCTCCACGTAGTCTCGCGCGCCGCGCCGCATCGCCTCGACCGCGCTCTCCACGCTTCCCCACGCCGTCATCACGACGATGGGCAGCGAGGGGTCGGCGGCATGGATCTGCGGGATCAGCTCCAGCCCCTCCCGGCCCGAGG